>CALLJA010000249.1 GCA_938008865.1 uncultured Anaerolineales bacterium | reverse complement strand
AGCGCCGTGATGGTCAACGACGGGTTGACGCCAGGGTTGGCGGGCATGATCGAGCCGTCGATGATGTACAGGCCAGGGTAGTTGTGGACCTCGAAGTTCTCGTCCACCACGCCTTCGCTCACGTCCCTGCCGATGGGCGCGCCGCCCAGGATGTGCGCGGTGGTGGGCAGTCCCAGCAGGTTCTCGCCGATCGAGCCGAGCGCCACACCGTTGATACGCTTGGCGAACTCGCGCGTCAGCTCGTGCGAGCCCTTGACCTGCGCGTGGATCACGTAACCAGGTTCCTCCTCGGCCACCATGCCGCGGCGGAAGAGCGTGAAGGGACTGCGTCCCATGCGGAAGCGCATGCGGTTGTCGGCATGCTGCATCACCAGCAGGATGGTCACATTGTGCGCCCAGCCAGGCAGCACCAGCGCCTTGAGAAAATCCAGCGGATGTGCCAGCGCCCAGCCGAGGAACTTGAGGATGCGCATCGGCACACTGACGTCCGTGTCGATCAGCGGCGCGGCCAGGAAGCGCATCAGCGACGAGCCATCGGGGTAGCGCACAGGTTCGACGCGCGTGATGTCGTCATGGTTGTAGATGGAAGAGATGGACACGCCTTCTGAATAATTGATGTCCGACTTGCGCGCCACCGAGCCGAGCAGCGCCTCCGAGTTGGTGCGCACCATGTCGCCCAGCCGCGGCGATAGCCTGGGTAGGGACTTCTTCTCGTCGCGCAGAGTCAGCAGCAGCTTGATCGTGCCCATCACCCCACCAGACAGGATCACCCGTCTGGCCTGGACCCGCTGCGGGGTCCCCTTAAAGAAGCGGGTGCTTGACTGGTAGGTGACTTCATAGCCTGACCGTGGACCGTCGACCGTGGACCGTCCATCGTCCGCGGCCCGCTGTCCACCGTCCACCGTCCACGGTCGAATATCAATTACCTCCGCCTCCGCCACCACCCTTGCCCCTTGCTTTTCCGCGAAATATAAATAATTTTTCGGCAGGGTATTCTTGGCGTTGTAGCGGCATCCCACCATGCATCCGCCGCAGTGACGGCAGCCCGCGCGCTCGGGGCCTTCGCCGCCGAAGAAGGGATCGGGCACCGAGACGCCCGCTTCGCCGAAGTAAGCGCCCACATCCGTGGCGCGGAAGGTGTGACTCATGCCGCGTTCCTCGGAAAAGGTTTGCAGTAATCGGTCGGCTGTCCAGAGTTTGGGATTGCGCGCCACGCCCAGCATGCGTTTGGCGCTCTCATAATGCGGTTGGAGCAACGGACCCCAGGGCAGGGGCGTGTTCCAGGCGGGGGTGGCAAAGGTCTCGTCGGTGGGGACTTCCAGCACGTTGGCGTAGCCCAGCGAGCCGCCGCCCACGCCCGCTCCGTGCAGCACCATCACGCCTTTGAGGATGCTGATCTGCAAAATCCCATGCGCGCGCAGGGCAGGCAGCCACAGATATTTCCAGTATTGCCAGTTGGTCTTTGCAAAATCCTGGTCGCGGAAGCGCTTGCCCTTTTCGAGCACCAGCACCGAATAGCCTTTCTCCGTCAGCCGCATGGCCGACACGCTGCCCCCGAACCCAGAACCAACGATCACGTAGTCATATACCCGAGACATCTGTGAGCCCTCCGTGGCGTGAATTGGTGTGATTATATATCAGCAAGTTACGCTTGCAGGTTATTTGAACCGCAGAGCCCCAGAGGTCGCGGAGCTTTTAATGATCTCTCTGCGTTCTCTGCGACTCTGCGGTGAACCAGCTCGGACTGCCTACTCCACTGGGTCTTCGGGATGTTCCTGGTTCCATTGCGCCACCAGTTCCTCTGCCGACTTGCCGATATTGGACTTGTTCAGGATCCTGGCATAGAAACGGCTGGGATCGTTGAGTTTGTTCAGCAGTTCCACCTCGGGGCGGAAGAGGACATCCAGGCTGCCGTCCATGCGGATGGTGGGGGTGAAGATGCCCAGCCCGTCCAACTTGACCGCCTGCCCGTGGCTGTGCGCCTCCAGAATGGCATCGCGCAGTTCATATAACACAAAACGGATTTCTCCCTCGCTTAGCCCTGTGCCGCGGGCCATATCTTCGACCAAGTGCCGCATTTGCCGCGTGGGTTCGCGCTTGATCTCGGGCCGATACTTGCGGATGGCGGTGATCTTCCTTGCCATATTCACTCCCTTTGCTCCTTGAAACGGATGATTTTCAGGGCGATTATAGCAAAATCTCGTCGAGAAAGTTAATGATTTTGCCGAGATATTAAATTTTCTCGCCGAGAACAGATATGATATTGACGAGAAATTTGAGGAATCAAGTTGAAACGGACGATTTCCTTGTTGAGACGGGGCAGTTGCAAGCAAGCAGATGCAGGTTTGCCAGGCTGTCTATGAGGTTTCAAAGCAACCTAACGCCTGCACCCTTTTCACTGTGACCTCTTGCGGCCCGATCTTTCACCCCGGATTTGTTGCATGAGGATTT
>CALLJA010000248.1 GCA_938008865.1 uncultured Anaerolineales bacterium | reverse complement strand
CCTGTATCCCGTCTTCGTGGCGGCTCTCTCGGCGCTCTTCCTCAAGGAACGGTTCACCCCGCTCAAGGTCGCGGCGCTGGCGCTGGCCACGCTGGGCGCGGCGCTGACGGCCAATCCGCAGGGTGGCAGTTGGACGGGCATCCTGTTCGCGGTGACGGCGGCGGGCATCTACTCGGTCTACATCATCGTCGGGACGGGTGTGATGCAGCGCGTCTCGGCCCTGCAATCTTCGACCGTGATCTTTGCCTCGGCGGGCGCGGTGTATGCGGTGCTGGCCCTCGTCAACGGGCCACACCTTCCGCAAACGGGAGCAGGCTGGGGGTCGGTCGGGGCGATCGTCCTCGTGGCGACGGTCATTCCCGTGGTCACCTTCCTGGCGGGCCTGCAGCGCATCGGCCCGACCAACGCGTCCATGCTTTCGACCTTCGAGCCGATCGTGACCGTGCTGCTGGCAGCCTGGCTCTTTGGCGAGGCCCTCCCCGCGCTGACGCTGGCAGGCGGCGCGTTGATTCTGCTGGCAGTCCTCCTGCTGGCCCGCAGCGAGTTCTCGGCCAGCCTGCCCGCCTGACCTTTCAAATCTGTCGGAAAATATCAGGGTTCTGTAAGGCATACAGGGCGGCGCTTCAACTATACTTCAAATGGCGCAGGCGCCCGCGCCGCCCTTTCCCCGACCGCACCGAACATTTATTCAGGAGAACGCATGCTCAAGAAGATCCTTTTGCTTGGGTGGGTGGCTGCATTATTTCTCTCGGCGGCCACGCCCGCCCAGGCAGCCCCATCCAGCCCTGCCCCCGCCCCGCGCCCGAACGCAGCCATCAACGCGTTTCGGGATGTGTCGCAATATCACTGGGCCGCGGCCTGGATCAACCAACTCTACAACGAGGGCGTGACGGGCGGCTGCTCCACCAGCCCGCTGCGCTACTGCCCCGAGGCCACCGTCACGCGCGCCCAGATGGCCGTCTTCCTCGGGCGCGTCATCCACGGGAATGGCTACACGCCGCCCGACGCCAGCCAGGTCTTCGAGGATGTGCCCGTCAGCCACTGGGCCAACCGCTGGATCAACCTGCTCTACGCCGACGGCGTAACGGGCGGTTGCTCCACTAACCCGCTGCGCTTTTGCCCCGAAGACAGCATTACGCGCGCGCAGATGGCCGTCTTCCTCTTGCGCGCCGTACACGGCAGCAATTACACCCCGCCCGCCTCGGGTAGTCTCTTCAGCGATGTGCCCGCCAATTACTGGGCCAGGAACTGGATCGCGCAGTTCTATGCCGAAGGCTATACGGGCGGATGTGCCAATAACCCGCTCAGTTACTGCCCCGATAGCTTCCTTACGCGCGCGCAGATGTCCATCTTCCTGCTGCGCGCCATCCACGGCACGGCCTACACGCCGCCCGCCATCACCCCGCTCGGCCCCAGCATCGGCGGCTGCCCGATCTTTCCGCTCAACAACGTCTGGAACAAACCCGTCGACGGGTTGCCCGTCCACGCGCTGTCGGACCAGTGGGTGAACACCCTCGGACGGAGCGCGAATTTCCACATGCACTTCAGTTCGGGCACCTATAACGGCGGCCCCATCGGCCTGCCGATCAACGTCGTCTCGGGCTCGGCCCTCCAAAAGTCCAGCGTCAGCTTCATGTATTACCTGCAATCCGACCCTGGCCCGTACCCGATCCCGCCCAACCCGCTGCAGGAATGGGGCTCCGACGCGCACATCCTGATCCTCGACAAGGACAACTGCCACCTGTACGAACTGTACGAAGCCGAACTGGCCAGCGGACAGTGGACGGCGGGCTCGGGCGCCATCTGGGACCTGAACTCGAACGCCCTGCGCCCCAACGGCTGGACCTCCGCCGATGCGGCGGGCCTGCCCATCCTGCCTGGCCTGGTGCG
>CALLJA010000247.1 GCA_938008865.1 uncultured Anaerolineales bacterium | reverse complement strand
TGTAAACTAGTTTATTATACAAACTAGTTTGTAAAAGGAGTAAGAATGCAGACCCATGTTCAACTCGATTCTGTCCTCAAGCGCGCTCGTGGATACTGGTTCGCGGACGGGTTTACCGAAATCGCCGCGGGTCTCTTTTTTATCCTGCTGGCAGGCATCCTGCTCTTGCAGGGAAGCGTGTTTCAGGCTTCGAACCCTTCGCATGTCCTCTCGGTGGTGGGCATCATTTCGCTGGTAAAGTTGTTCGGTTTTCTGGCGGTCGTGCTGGCCCTGTGGTGGCTGAAGGACCACTTCACCTATCCGCGCACGGGCTTTGTGCGAGGAAATCGGCTGACCGCTGCGCACGCGTTGACCCTGCTGCGCAATGCCATCCTCTTCCTGTTGCTGCCAATCTTTGGACTGCTGATTGTCTCCGTGCTTCTGGTGACCGTGGGCGGCGTGTTGTCCTCGATGCCCGTCTGGTTCCCGATTGGCGTGGGGGCGATCTGGGCGGTGCTGTGCGTCCTGGCGGGGGAGTGGACAGGGGTGGCCCGTTTCCGTGTGTTGGGAATTCTGTTTCTGCTGGCGGGCCTGGCGGTGGGCATCTGGCAATGGACGGCGGGACTATCTACGCTGCCCGCCGACGTGCGGCCTGCGCTGGACCAGCCAGTGGTTCAGGAAGTCGTCAATCGCGGTTTGAACGGCTTGGGCGTGCTGGTCTTGATCTCTGGCCTGCCTCTGGTGATCTCAGGGCTGGTGACTTTCCTGCGTTATCGCAAGGCCAACCCCACGCCGTATGTGGAGGAGTCATGAGCGCATCCGTTCAGAACCTGTCTGGCCTGGACCGCGTCATCCACGAACCTGCGCGGCTGATGTTGGTGGCGTTGTTGTCTGCCGTGGAATCTGCGGACTTCCTCTATTTGCTCAAGGAAAGTGAACTGACCAAAGGCAATCTATCGGTGCATCTTTCGAAGCTGGAAGAGGCAGGTTATGTCGAGGCGGAAAAGACCTTTCGCGGGAAGATGCCGCATACGGAATATCATCTAACTTCCAAAGGGAAGTCGGCTTTTGACCAGTATCGCAAGAGTCTCAGTTCGGTGCTGGG
>CALLJA010000246.1 GCA_938008865.1 uncultured Anaerolineales bacterium | reverse complement strand
ACTCGATTTTGCTCGCCGATCAACCCCTTTTGTTTCTAAACTGTCTGGTGGCTAGGGAGAACGCGTACCGCCCAATTCTGATTTAATCTTGGTGGGCGGGAGTGCTTTGGCCCTGCTCGGAAACCCTCGCTTGACTATTGATATCGATTTTGTCGGAGACGACATTCATCCCAGCGAACTTCATAAGATGATATTGCAAGCGGCAAAAGAGTTGAAGATCAGCGCCGAGCCTGTTCCTCTTGACCGCTTCATCCCCTTGCCAAAGGGTAGTGCAGAACGCGCCATCCCCATCGGTCGGTTTGGAAACCTGAACATCTTTATTGCCGACCCATATAGCATTGCGCTAAGCAAACTGGATCGTGGATTGGACACTGACCTTGACGACATCGTTTTCCTCATCCAGGCAAAACACGTAAACTTTGACGAGTTCGAAAGCATGGTAAGAGACGCTTTATCATACGCCCGTCAGTTCGATTTTCATCCCGAAATACTGGAACACCTGAAAGAACTGGAAAATCGTCTTCGCTAGGGACGGAAAAAAATAAAAGGTGAGGTTTTGGCCATGATGGAACCGTCGTTCGTCTTTTTCAATGGCATCCTTGTTACACCCGATAAAATCTCCATGGTAGAGGGCAGGACCGAGGTCATTACAGTCCGCAAGGCGGATATCAAGAAGGTCTCGCTCGGGTTTGGGTATCAGGCAGAACGTCCTGTGGTGCAAGTTGTATTTGGGATTGTTTTGTTCCTTATCGCAGCCTATCCCATCTTGAGGCTTTACAGCGCGTGGATGGGATACCTAAGAATGTACGCAATGGAATTTATGCTCCTGGGCCTTATCCCATTGGGAATTTGGATGATACGAAGCGCCTTGAAGTATGGCTATTATTTAAGCATCGAACTTGAAAATGACCACAGAAAATTAGGGTTTCAAAATGAATGCCAGGAAGATGATCTCAAAGAGTTCTTCAAGCAAATAGCGATCCTGGGGTACATTTCAGATACATCAGAGTTATAAAAAACCATCAACAAACTCATACGCTCTTTCAACTTCATTAGGCAAGTAATCAAATTGCGGATCGAGTTGTCCAAGAAGCATCGAGCCGCCCAATCTTTATCGCATGAATAAAAAACTTTCCCGCAGAGACTTCTTCCAATTGATCAAATCCATTTCCATCCCGACCGTCCTGCTCGGGATTTTTGGGTATGGCTACAGCACCGAGGTGGAGATGAACTGGATCGAGATCAAGAACCTCACCCTGAAACTGCCCCGTCTCGACCCCGCCTTTCGCGGCGTCAGGCTGGCCCAGGTCAGCGACTTTCACTTGGGGCAATGGATCGACCGTGAGCGGCTGGACCGCATCATCCAGTTGACCCTGGAGCAGAAGCCCGATTTCATCGCCCTGACGGGAGATTACGTCGAATACCGTCCCTACGGCAGGCCGAACGAGTGGGCCACCTACGCAGACAGCCTCGATATCGTCCGCAGCTCTTTCCCCACGCTGGCCGCGTATTGTCCCACCCTGGCCATCCTCGGCAATCACGATCATCGCGTCAACGCGCAGTGGGTCGAGCAGGCGCTGACCGAGGCGGGGGTCACGGTCATGCGCAATTCGGTCCAGACTTTTACACGAGGCGATGCCAAATTTCACATCGCCGCCGTGGACGACATCCTCTACAAGATGAACCGTCTCGACCAGGTGCTCGCGTCCCTGCCAGCAGACGGCGCCGCGGTCCTGCTCGCCCACGAACCCGATTTCGCGGATACCAGCGCGGCTGCGGGCCGCTTCGACCTGCAGATCTCGGGTCACACCCACGGCGGTCAGATCAACATCCCGCTGATCGGTCCGCCCATCCTGCCAGAAATGGGACAAAAATACCCGAGCGGCCTGTATAATATCGGGGATATGCTGCTCTACACGAATCGCGGCATTGGCGTGACTACCGTCAACGCCCGATTCAATTGCAGGCCCGAGATCACGATATTTACCCTCGAACCAGCCTGACATCCTCGCATCCATTCTGGAAAGGCCATGAACATCACTGCTGTCATCTTTGACTTTGGCGGGGTCCTGATCGAGTGGGACCCGCGCAACCTGTACCGCCGCTACTTCGACGACGCCGAAAGCATGGAGCGCTTCCTCGAAGAGATCGACTTCATGGAGTGGAACCTGCTGCAAGACAAGGGACGTCCATTTGCCGAAGGCGTAGCCGACCTCACAGCCAAATTCCCGCAACACGCCGACCTGATCCGCGCCTACCACGAGCACTGGGAAGAGTCCATCGGCGAGCCGATCACGCCCGTCATCGAGATCCTGAAGCGCGTCAAGGCAGCGGGCTGGCCCGTCTACGGCTTGAGCAACTGGTCGATGGAGACCTTCCCCATCACGCGCGAGAAGCATCGCTTCTTCGACCTGCTGGATGATTACCTGCTCTCGGGCGAGGTCAAGCTGGTCAAGCCCGATCCTGCCATCTTCCAACACATGCTCGATAAGATCGGCCGCAAACCCGAGGAATGCGTCTTCATCGATGATAACCCCGCCAACGTGGTTGCCGCGCGCGCGTTGAACATCGTCGCCATCCAGTATCAATCGCCCGAGCAACTGGAGCGCGAACTCCAGCAATTGGGAATTCTATAATTCGCGCTGAGCGGAGGGTCGAGATGCGCCAGCGCCGAGACCTGAAGCGACTTCCAATTTCGCAGACAGATTGCTTCGCGTTACGCGCTCGCAATGACGTAATAAAAAGGTATCCATGATCTCAGACCTGCTCCCCTCCATCGAAAGCGAACTCCAGCGACAGGTGGCGCGCCTCGACCAGCCGCGCACCCGCGCCTTCCACGAGATGCTCACCTATCACATGGGCTGGACGGGTGAAGGCGCGGGCCCCGAAGCCACGGGCAAACGCATCCGCCCGCTGATGGTGTTGTTGGCAGCCGCCGCCTGCGGCGCAGATTGGAGGACCGCCCTGCCCGCGGCCGCCGCCGTGGAGTTGGTCCACAACTTCAGCCTGGTCCACGACGACATCCAGGATAACTCCCCCAAGCGGCGCGGACGTCCCACCGCGTGGGTGCGTTGGGGCGCGCCGATGGCCATCAACGTGGGCGACGCTCTCTTCGTCCTCTCGAACCAGGCCTTGATCGACCTGCTCGAATCTCACCCCGCTGAGCGTGTGGTGCGCGCTTCCTCCATTCTGCACGACACCTGCCTCGACCTGACCCGTGGCCAGTTCCTCGACATGTCCTATGAAGAGCGCCACGACCTGAGCGTGGACGATTACTGGCCGATGGTCGGCGGCAAGACGGCCGCCCTGCTGGCGGCCTGCTGTCACATCGGCGCGCTGCTGGGTGGAGCAGACGAACCGCGGCAGGAGGCCTACCACGCCTTTGGCTTTGACCTCGGGCTGGCCTTCCAGGTGCAGGACGATATCCTCGGCATCTGGGGCGACGAAGCCGTGACGGGCAAGTCCGCGGCCAGCGACCTGGTGGAGGGCAAGAATTCCCTGCCCGTGCTGCATGGCCTCAGCCAGGGCGGACAGTTCGCCGAGCGCTGGAAGCAGGGGCCGATCCAGCCTGAGGAAGTGGCGCAGGTGGCCCAATGGCTGGTCGATGCGGGCGGATATGAATACGCTCAATCCCAGTCCCGTCAATGGACCGACAAAGCCTTGCGCAGCCTGGAATCTGCCGCGCCCCAGGGCCAGGCAGGCCAGACCCTGATCGGGCTGGCACACAAACTGCTGAAACGGGAGCAGTGAGCGGGTCCAGGAAGGAGCTTGCCGCGTCTCGTCCTTGACATTGCTCCAGCGGCTGGCTATAATCCCCGTTCGCACTTGCGGGTGTAGTTCAGTGGTAGAACGCTTGCTTCCCAAGCAAGATATCGTGGGTTCGAGTCCCATCACCCGCTCTCAGTCGAGGACAGTTGTCCTCGACTTTTTTGTTAGTTGATTTGCAAGGTTGCTGTTATGTAGTGCAATTTTTGCGCAAGTAGAATCGGATGTGGAGACCTGAAATGTCCGACAAGAAGACCATCCTATACGTTGAAGATAACCCCGACAACCGCAGTCTAATCCGCCGTGTGTTGGAGGCAGAGGGATACCAGGTAGTGGAAGCGCCCAACGCGGAATCTGCCCTGAACCTGCTCGAAAAACAAGGCAGCCCGGACCTGATCCTGATGGACATCAACATGCCCGATATGGATGGCTATACCCTGACCGCCAAAATCCGCGCGATGCCTGCGCACACGCGCGTGCCCATCGTAGCCGTAACCGCCAACGTGATGCGCGGCGATCGCGAAAAATCCCTTGAGGCCGGCTGCGACGGCTACATCCAGAAACCGATCGACATCGACAACCTACCCCACCAGATCGAACGATTCATGAGGAATGCCAATGGTTAATCCAGCCTCCATGGAAGCGCAACCCGTCCGCAAGCCGACGATCCCCAAGGACACGACCGTCCTGGTGGTGGAGGACAACGTATCCAATTTTGTCCTGATCGCCCGTATGCTGGGGTATCTTGGGATTCATTGCGAGTGGAAGACCTCGGGCTACGAAGTGGTGGAATATGCCGACACCTTGCCGCGCCTGGACCTAATCCTGATGGACATCCGCCTGCCCTACGAGGACGGCTACGGGGCGTTGAAGAAAATCCGCGCATCGGAACGATTGAAGGTCATCCCGATTATTGCCGTCACGGCCGAAGCCAGCCAGGAGCAGATGAACAAGGCCCGCGCTTCGGGCTTTGATGGCTTCCTGGGCAAACCTCTCGACCCCGACCGTTTCCCGGATCAGATCCGCCGCATTTTGAGTGGGGAACAAGTTTGGGAATTCACATAACCCATGATCTCCTCCGCCGGCCGTCCCTCGCCAGAGACAAATACAGGTGAATTCAAAGGCAGTCTGAGGCGCACGCTTATCCAGGTGCTGGTGCTTCTGGCTATGTTTCCGTTGCTGGTCATGGCGGGCGCCGCCTACTGGCGCTCGACCGGCCTGCTGGAACAGCAAGCAGTGACACAGATGCAGACCCTGCTGAACGGGCAGATGGATGATGTCATCCTGCTGCTCAAGACCAAGAGCATCCGCCTCGAACGCATGACCAGCCGCGAGGACCTGGCCTCACTCTTCCAGCAGGCGCTGCATAGCAACCGCAAAAGCACCACCTTCAACTCCCTGCGCGTCCAGGTGCTCACCCAGGTGCGCACCATCAATGTAGACCAGTCCAATCCCACTTTCGACCAGGTGCTGCTGGTGCGCCCGAATGGTGCGATCCAGATGTCCACCCGCGCCGAATGGGAGAGTCTGTCCCTTGCCGATACGACGGCGTACGAGAAGCTAAGCAGCGGTCAGCCGGTCACAACCATGGTATACGACCTGGCCCCCTTCTATCCAAACCAATTGGTGATGCTCACCATCCAGCCGTACTACAGCCAGTCGGGGTCGGCGCTGGGGGCGCTGATCGGCGTGACGGAGCCGCAGAGTCTGTCGCGCATCCTGGATCCGTTGGTACGACTCAGTCCATCGGCTTCGGCCTATTTCGTCACCACCGACGGGGTGCTGATCGGGGCCGACCCGTACACTGGCGACCTGTTACGCGTCACCCCTTCGCAAACGCAAAAGGCCTCGCTCAATACAGCCTTTAACAGCATGATGGGCCTGACCGATGAATCCCCACCGCCCGCATCGCTGACCTTCGACACCAACAACGGTCACACCGTCATTGCGCAGGCAAAATGGCTGCCCGGCATGAATGCCGGCATTGTGCTTGAAATCCAAAGAGACGTGGTGCTCGACCAGGTCAACAGTCTGGCGCCGTTCACCGCGAGTATTTTCATAGGCGCGTTTATTCTGGCTATCGCGGCCATCAGTGGCGGAATCAACCAGTTAATCAACCCTATCATCTCACTGACAGGTATCACGCGCCGATTCGCCGAAGGCGACCTGGATCAGCGCGCCCACGTGAAGAGCGGCGACGAACTGGGCCTGCTGGCCCATTCCTTTAACCAGATGGCTGACGAGTTGAGCGGCCTCTACCGCTCGCTGGAGCAAAAGGTGGAGGAACGCGCCCGCCAGATCCGCACGGCGGCCGAGGTGGCGAAAGGCATGACCGCCTCGTCCGACCTGACCGAACTGATGAACACCACCACGCGCCTGATCGTCGAGCGCTTCGGGTATTACCATGCAGCCATCTTCCTGCTGGACCGCGCCGGCAAGTTCGCGGTCGTCCGCGCGGCTTACAGCCCGGTGGCACAGGAAATGCTTGACCGCAGCCACAGCCTCGAGGTCGGGTCGTCCTCTGTGGTGGGCTGGGCTTCGGCTAACAACCAGCCGCGCGTCGCCTCGGACACACACGAGGACCCCATTCATCTTAAGAACAGCCTGTTATCCAGCACACGAGCCGAAGCGGCCATCCCGATCTCCTCGGGCGACCTGGTGTTCGGCGTGCTGGACGTGCAAAGCGTGGAACCGAACGCCTTCGACGCAGAAGCCATCATCGTGCTGCAAACCCTGGCCAATCAGATTGCGGCCGCCATCCAGAACGCCAGCCTGGTCGAATCGACACAGATCAACTTCCAGGAACTTGAACGCATGTACCGCTCCAGCCGCCAGATCGCCCAGGCGCAGAGCGAAGCTGAGGCGCTGGCCATCGTCAATGCCGCCGTCAAGGACGCGCCCTACTCGACCGGCATCTTCCGCGCCCGCAACAACCAGCTTGAATTGGAAGTCATCAACGACACGCGCAACCCGTCGGTCAACACGGTGCCGCGTGAGTTGAAACTGACACCCGCCGAAACCGTCCGCCAGCTGGCGGGCGAATCCATCTATGACCTGACATCCAAACCGACCACCAACGCGCTGACGGCCATCCCGATCTCGCTGGGATTCCAGTCGGTGGCCTATCTGCCCATCATGCGCGGCGACAGTCTGGACGCGCTGCTCATGATCGGTTCGCGCACCGCAAAGTTGAACCGCACCGCGCTGCAACCCTACATCAGCCTGGCCGACCTGACCTCGATCACACTTGAAAAGATCGACGCCGCCAGCGCCACCGAAGAACGCCTGCGCGAACTGAACGCGCTGACCTCCATCGGTCAGATCGTTTCCACCACCTCCGATACGGGCGACCTGTACACCACCTTGCACAAGCAGGTCCAGAACATCATCGGTGAGTACAGTTTCATCGTGGCGTTGTATGAAGCGCAGTCCAACACCATCCAGATTCCCTACGCCTATGAAGACGGCAGAATCACGCATATCGACCCGTTCCCGCTCGGGGAAGGCCTGACCTCGATCCTGATCCACTCGGGCAAGCCGCTGTTGCTGGTGGAGGACACCGAAAAGCGTGCTGCGGCCATGGGCGCCAAGATCAGCGGCCGCCCAGCCAGGTCGTGGATGGGCGCGCCCATGGTGCTGAACGGCGAACCCATCGGCGTGCTGATCGTGCAGGATTCCGAGAACGAGGGCGCGTTCACTGAAGCCAACCTGAGATTCCTCTCCGCGCTTTCGGCGCAGGTCTCGGGCGTAATCTACAACGTGCGCCTGTTGGAGGAAAGCCGCCTGCGCGCCATCCAACTCGAAACCGCCGCTGAGATCGCGCGCGAGGTCAGCCGCTCCTTCAACGTGGACGAACTGCTGGCCAAGGCCGTCAACCTGATCCGCGAACGATTCACGTTCTACCACGCCTCCGTCTTCCTTCTCGACCTGCCAGGCGAACATGCGGTCATCCGCGAGGCCACGGGCGAAGCGGGCGCGCAGCTGAAACGCGCCGGGCATAAGTTGGGCGTCGGGTCGAAATCCATCGTGGGGTACGTCTCGGGGCGCGGTGAGATGCTGATTATCAACGACGCCGCCAAGGACCCGACCTATTACGCCAACCCGCTCCTGCCCGATACGAAGAGCGAAGCCGCCATCCCGCTCAAGGTCGGCGACCGCATCCTGGGCGTGCTGGACGTGCAAAGCATGCAGCCCTACGCCTTCAACGAGGACAACCTGCGCACCCTGCAGATCCTGGCCGACCAGATGGCCGTGGCCGTAGCCAACAGTGAATTGTTCTCCGAGACCCAGGAACATCTCTCGCAGCACCGCCTGTTGCACCACATCACCACCTCGGCGGCCTCGGGCACGACCCTGGAGGAAGCCCTCTCCAGCGCAGTCAACGGCCTGCAAGTGACGCTGGGCGGCGACCGTGTGAGCATCCTGCTGCTCGACCGCGAACGCAAGGAATTACAGATCAAGGCCTCGGTCGGCTATTCGGACGAGGTCAACCAGTTGCACATCCCGCTCGGCAGCGGTGTGACCGGTTGGGCGGCTTCGCACCGCCGGCCACTGCGCGTGGACGACACCCGCGAGGACCCGCGTTACATCCAGGTCAGTTCCAATACGCGCTCCGAACTGGCCGTCCCATTGCTGTACCGCAACGAATTGCTGGGCGTGTTGAACGTGGAAAGTGAGCAGGTGGCGGCCTACAGCGAAAGCGACGAGGAAATGCTCGGCACGCTGGGCGGAAGCCTGGCGGCGGTTATTGCCAACGCGCGCCTGCTGGAACAAATCCGCGCGCAGGCCGAACGGGAGCGCCAGCTATACGAGGTGACCAGCAAGATCCGCCGCTCCACTGACATTCACACCATCCTCGAAACGACCGGCAACGAATTGATGAAGGTGGTTGGGGCGCGGCGCGCGCGCATCATCATCAACCCCGTGGCGTCCGCGCCGAACGGCGGCAACAAGGACGAGGCAGCCTCATGAAGCTCGACATTTCCAACTTCCTGCAGGCGGCAGTTAAACGGCTGGGCGGCTGGTATTTGATGTCCAGCGTTCTGGGGGTGCAATTTCTGGCCTTTATAAGCACCGGTGTGGCCCTCTACCTGATCCAGAACAACGCCCAGTTCACGCGCGAACAGATCGGAACAGTGACAGGCCTAGCCACGGTGCTGGTAATCGTGGGGAACGTCGTCATGGCGGTCTGGGCCAGCCGCACCAGCCAAAATGCTGTCGAACGGCTGGATGACTGGGCGCGGGGCAGGCCCTTCCTGGCCGACAATAAACAGGAAGTCGCCGCCTGGCGGGAAGTCAACTCTCTGCCGTTGCGTTTCATCCTGACAACCTTCCTAGTTGCCGTGGTCGGCCAGACCCTGCCGTTACTTGGTTATCTGTCTGCGAACTACAGGATTACAACCGATCAATTTGTGTATGGGCTGTTGGGCGGACTAGTGGCTGCGGTAGGCGGCTCGGCGGTCGGCTCACACGTCCTGGATATCTTCATGCGCCCGGTGCGGCAGATCCTGCTCCCGCAGCAGTTCGAAGACCAGGTCGCCAACAACTCCCTGTTCCCGCTGGCCAACAAGATCGTCGGCGCGGGCATCACCCTGATCGTGCTGGGCGCGCTGGTCATGGCGCCTATCGGCTACCGCCATGTGACCCTGGCAATTAGCGCGGGCAGCCAGGCAAACCTGCTTCTGGACGATTTCCGTGCCCAGTCCATCATCGCCAGCCTGATCAACCTGCTGCTCGGCCTGGCCCTGTCCCTGTTGATCCTGCGCACCATCCTGACCCCCATGCAAAACCTGATCAAGGCCATGCAGAAAGTGGAACAGGGTGACCTGAGCCAACGCGTGGACGTGATCACCTCGGACGAAGTCGGCGAGGTGTCCATCTACTTCAACAACATGGCGGCGCGGCTCGAAAACCTGCAAACCTCGCTGGAGACGCAGGTGAAGGAACGCACCGCCCAATTGCGCGCCACCGTGCAGGTCAGCCGCGCGATCAGCGCCATCCTCGATAGCGACGAACTGATCGAGCGGATGGTGAACCTGATCGCCGAGGAATTCGGCTACTACTACGTGGCCTTGTTCCTGGTGGACCCCGACGAGAAATGGGCCGACCTGCGCAGCGCCACCGGCGACGCGGGGCGGGTCCTGCGCGAAAACAAACACCGCCTGGAGATCGAAGGCAGGAACCTGGTCGGCAGCGCCATCCGTGAACGCCAGCCCAAAGTGGTGATGGACACGGTCGGGAACCACGTCCGCTTCGACAATCCGCTGCTGCCCTACACCCGCTCCGAGATCGCCCTGCCGCTCCTGACGGGCGACCGCGTCCTGGGCGCACTCGACGCCCAATCCACGAAGGAGGGTGCCTTCGGCCCCGAGGACATCGAGACCCTGCAAACCATGGCCAACCAGATCGCCATCGCACTGGAGAATGCCCGCCTGTTCCAGGAGACCAACCAGGCCCTGCAGGACGTGCGCGCCATCCAGCAGCAATACCTGCTCGACACGTGGAGAAACATCGCCGAGGAAAAACGCAACCTGTATTACGAGAACGGCGAAATGGAACCGAACGAGCCTGCGCGCGAGATCGAGGTACCGCTGGCTTTGCGCGACCAGATCCTCGGTCAAATCAACCTGGCCGGTGAGGACGACTGGACCCCCGAAGAGAAGAGCATCATCGAAGCTATCGCCTCACAGGCCGCCCTGGCCCTGGAAAATGCCCGCCTGGTGGAAGACAGCCAGATTCTGGCGCGGCGCGAACGCATGGTAGCTGAGATCACCAGCAAGATCTGGGCCTCCAACACGGTCGATGGCATCTTGCAGACCGCCGCTCGCGAGATGGGCCGCGCCCTCGACACGGACGAGGTCACGATCGAGTTGAAGGCGGAATAACTCATGACATTGAAGCAATCCCCCCCTGTGGTCGAACAATTCTCGCTGCAATCCTGGCGCGAGAACTTCCTGCGCGTCATCCTGCGCGGGACACTGGTTCTGGCCCTCTTTGCTCTGATCCCTTCGATCATCATACAGAACGACCGCATTACGACGCTCATCAATATCGGTGTGTACACCATGCTGGCGGCGGTCACGTTTGCGCCGCTGCCCTACCGCCTACGCGCCGTGATCTTCATCCTCCTGCCTTTCATGCTGGGGGTGGTCGGCCTGTTCGACACGGGCATGTGGGGCGACGCGCGCCCGTTCTTCTTTGCCACAGTCGTGTTCACAGCCATGCTGCTTTCGCCGCGCGCCGCCATCGGCGCGGCCGCCATCAGCATGGGCATCACCGCCCTGGCGGCCTGGCTGATCATCACCGGACAGGTAACCATGCTGACCACGGACCTGCCGGTCAGAACCGGCTGGGACTGGTTCAACAGCAACATGGCTGTGGTCATGCTCGATGCCATCGCCATCATCGGCATCAACCTGCTGCAACGCGAGTTCGAGCGCGCCCAGGAACGCGCGCAAGAATCCCTGCTGGCCCTGGAGCGGGAACGATTCCTGCTCGAAAAGCGCGTGGAGGAACGCACCGCCGAAATCGCCAGCAAGACCATCCAATTGGAAGCCGCCTCCAGCGTGGCCCGCAAGATCGCTGAGATTCGCGACCTACAAAGCCTGCTGGACAACGTTACCCGCAGCATCGCCGACCAGTTCGGCTTCTACCATGTCGGCCTGTTCCTGCTGGACGACAAGAAACAATTCGCCATCCTGCAAGCCGCCTCCTCAGAAGGCGGCAGGAAGATGCTGCAACTTGGGCACCGCCTGGGCGTCGGGCAGACCGGCATCGTGGGCTATGTGACCGGGCGCGGGCGTCCGCGTGTGGCGCTCGACACGGGCGCCGACGCCGTGTTCTTCGATAACCCGCACCTGCCCTTGACCCACTCCGAAATGGCATTGCCCCTGATCGTGCGCGGAAACGTGATTGGCGCGCTCGATATTCAATCGGAGAAGGGCAACGCCTTCAGCGACGACGACGTAGAAATCATGCAGACTGTAGCCGACCAACTGGCCATCGCCATCGAAAACGCACGCCTGTTCAGCGAAACCGAGACGGTCATCAGCCAGTTCGAGGTGCTGACTGCCCTCCAGACACGCGATGCCTGGGCAGGTTATCTCAGGCGCCGCGCGCCGGGCTACCAATACACCACACTAGGTGTGCGCCCGCTTTCCGCTGCCGTCCCTGCCGCGGGGGAGAATAGTCACGAACTGCGTGTGCCCATCACCCTGCGCGGACAAGAGATTGGCGCCATCCGCCTGCGCCGCAAGGAGACCGCTCCCGCCTGGAGTCCACGGGAGCGTGAACTGGCCGCCGAGATCGCCGCTCAAGTAGCGCTGGCGCTGGATACCAGCCGCCTGCTCGAAGAGACCCAGAAGAGCGCCGCCCGCGACCAGATGATCGCAGGCGTCTCCAATCGCATCCGCCAGACGCTGGACATGGAAACCGTGCTCCAGACCGCCGCCAACGAACTACGCAACGCCTTTGGCCTGATGGAAGCCGAGGTGCGCCTCGACCCCGCCAAACCCGCCGAAGAAACCCGGGCCAAGCCCGTCGGCG
The DNA here is from genome assembly GCA_938008865.1 of uncultured Anaerolineales bacterium. Classification (GTDB taxonomy): domain Bacteria; phylum Chloroflexota; class Anaerolineae; order Anaerolineales; family Villigracilaceae; genus JACPVF01. The sequence goes on along the minus strand of CALLJA010000246.1, from coordinate 2,721 downwards.
CGCCCCACGATTCGCCCCACAGGGGCCCCCTTCTCTCGTAAAGGCTATCCATGAGCACCACGGAATTTTCCTTCCCCTCGATGAGCCGCGAACAGCGCAACGCCGTCTTTGCCTGCATTGCGATCATATCCATTTCGTTTCTCAACCTGTCGCAGCTGCTCGCGAGTCTCGGCGCCCTCAATCTGACAGTTGGGATGGAAATAGCGATGCTGGTCAGTCTGATGATCCTGAGCATTATCAGCCTGGTCTGGTCGATGCGCGGACGGGTGGAACGCGCGGTTTGGCTGTTGCTGACCGGAATCATCCTTATGGCGATTGTCCGCACGATCCTGCGCCAGGACCTCGGCCTGCCGTTCGGGGCGCTGGCCGCCATCCTGGTCTCGGTCATTGGCACGCTGACCCTGTCGATCCAGCGGGCCGACATCGCCATGTTGTTCGGTTATATAGCGGGCAGCCTGATCGTGATATTCGATGCCTTCGCCGGCCGTTTCTACACCCGCCTGGCCACCCCCGAAGATACCGTGCAGGCCGCCTATATCCTGGCTGAATTCGTTTTTGTCTTCCAGATCCTGCTGATTATTTTCCAGGGGCGCAGCATCGGTCTCGGCCCCAAGATCGCGAATGCCATCGCCACCATCACGCTGATCGTGGCCGTCCTGCTTGGCGTAATGAGCATCACCATCATCCGCAATACACTGACCGACGAGGGTATCCTTTCGAGCGCCCCTTTTGCGGTCTACGGCCTGATTGAATCTCTGCGGCTGGCCACCATCGTGCTGGGTGCGTCCGTTACGGTGTTTGGCAGCATAATCGGCGTCGTGATGGCGCGTACCCTCACCAATCCGCTCACCGTTGTGGCTAATACCGCTCTGGAGATCACGCGCGGCAACTTGCAGGCGCGCACCTCCCTCAAGCGCGAGGACGAGATCGGCCAGCTTGGCACGGCCTTCGACCGCATGGCCTCCGAAATGGACAACATGGTAAGCCAGTTGGAAGAGCGCGTGGCCGACCGTACCCGCGACCTGGAGCGCCGTGCCGTCCAGATCCAGACGGCAGCCGAGATCGGCAGCGCCGCCGCCAAATTGCGCAACCTCGACCAGTTGCTGGCTCAGGTAACGCAGTTGATTAGTGAACGCTTCGGCTTCTACCACACCGGCATATTCCTGCTGGATGAACGTAACGAGTTCGCCGTGCTGCGCGCCGCCAACAGCACGGGCGGACAACGTATGCTCACCCGCGGGCACCGCCTGAAGGTTGGCGAGGTGGGCATCGTGGGTTTCGTAACCAGCACCGGCAACCCGCGCATCGCGCTCGACGTGGGCAGCGACGCCGTCTTTTTCGACAACCCCGACCTGCCCAATACACGCTCCGAACTGGCCCTCCCTCTGACGGCCGGCGGCCAGGTACTTGGCGCGCTGGATGTGCAAAGTACGGACGAGAACGCTTTCACCCAGGATGACATCAATGCCCTGCAGGTACTGGCCGACCAGATCGCCGTGGCCATCGAGAACGCACGCCTGTTTGAGCAGAACCAGAACGCGCTTGAAGCCGTCCGCCGCGCGTACGGCGAGGTCAGCCAGGCCGCCTGGCAGCGCATGCAGAAAGCTTCCGGAACATTGGGGTTCCTTAGCACCTCGCAGGGCAACCTGGTGCGCATCACCCAGGCTGACCAGCAGCCGCTGGCCGCCTCGGCTCAGCCCGAAGTGTTGGACGATGGCATGACACTGACGGTTCCCATGAAGGTGCGCGGACAGCCCATCGGCGCGATCCGCCTGAGCAAGGCGCAGGGCTCCCCACCCTGGTCTGCAGACGAAGTGGCCGCAGCCGGCGCATTGACCGACCAGTTGAGCGGCGCACTCGAAAGCGCCCGCCTGTTCCAAGAGGCCCAATTGCGCGCCGCCACCGAGCGCCAGACTGCCGATATCGTCAACCAGATCCGCAGTTCAACGGTCGTGGACGGTATCCTCCAGAATACCATCCGCGAGTTGGGACGCGCCTTCAATGCCACCCGCACCTTCGTCAGCGTCAATCTCAACGAACCTGACAGCGGAAGCGCCGTCAGCCAGAGCGGGGGGCAGTCATGAAAATTTCACAGAGGATCCTGATCCCGACCTTCCTGATGTTCTTTGCCGTGCTGGGCGGGTTGTTTACGTACAGTTACCTCATCAACCAGTCCTCCAACCGCGCCCGCGACGCAGCCGACAACGCCCGTTTCGAACAAATCTTTCTCACCCGCATCCAAAGCCGGGAAGACCTGGCCCTAGCCCTGGCCCTGCAAGCCGCCAGCAACCCCGAGATCCAGCAGGCTTTCGCCCTGCGCGACCGCCCGTTGTTGATCGAGTTGACCCTGCCCACTTACGAAACCATCGAACAACAGTTCGGGTTGTCGCAATACCAGTATCACCTTACGCCCGCCATCTCGTTCCTGCGCCTGCATGACCTGAACGCATTCGGCGACGACCTCTCTAGTGTGCGCGGGGCCGTCCTGCAGGCCAACCGCAGCAAACTGTCAGTGACTGGGCTGGAGATGGGCCGCAGCGGGTTGGGCTTGCGCGGCATCACGCCCGTGTTCTACCGCGGCAGCCACATCGGCTCGGTGGAGTTCGGTGTGGATGTAGACGAGAACTTCCTGAACCAACTTAAAATGGATGTCGGCCGTGACTGGCGCATCCTCATCACCCGCCAGGCGCTGGAAACCGCCACCCTGACGGATACCTCCGT
>CALLJA010000245.1 GCA_938008865.1 uncultured Anaerolineales bacterium | reverse complement strand
AACGCAACCGTGACCGTGGTGTCCTTTTTAGATGTTTCAGGCGGCGCTTCCCCCGCAGGTCGATCCTGGTTCTGGTTCTTCGCAGTCTTTCTGCTCATGGCGTAAACCTCCCACGGCTGTGATGTCACTTTCATTTTATATCGAAGGGGGGCAAAGTCAATCGTCAGTTTTGAAAAGCGGCTAGCGACGCCCGCTCCGTTTCGGTTTTGGGGTGGGACGGGGCCTGGGAGCGCCCGCGCGCGGCGGATTCCAGCGCGAGGCGAGGGCTACAGCCTCCTCTAAAAGCATGCACTCGCCCTCGGCCTGCCAGGACTCGGTGGCCTGTCCGTGCAGGGCGCGGCCAAGCCGCTCAAAGGAACGCGAGTCGGGGCTGAGTTGAGCATATCTTTCCTGAACCTGCGGTGAGAGGAATCCGTACAACCGCGCCACAGGTTCAAGTTTCCTCTCGGTTAGTTTGATCTCGGCCAGGGCCGTTAGGCAATTGAGCACGCCCCTGCCGCCATCGAGATTGGCGATCAGGCTCTCTAGGGCTAGGGCGTGTGCGCGCGTCGGGAAACCTTGATGCAACAGGGCGTAAGCGAGCATCCGTTTGGGATAGGCTTGTTGAATCTCATCGCCGACAGATTGGAAGACGGAGATCGACTCGGCCGCATAATTCCCAGAAGCGGGGTAATCTCCAAACAGGTTCGTGATCATGCACAAGTTCACAAGGGCTACGCCAATATTGGGGCGGTCACTGTCGGCACGCGCCAGGTCCAGGATGCGCTTGAAGGCATCCAGGGCCTCCTCGAGCCTGCCATCAAACCGCAGGTGACCAGCGCGAACCCGCAGGGCGGCCCCCAACCCGACGCGGTCCCCGATGCGTGTGGCGATTTCAAGAGCCTCGTCTAGCAAAGGGGTGGATTCATTGCGGCAGTTCTGATGATAAAAATTATTCCCGAGGCTGGTCAGACTGTGATTCAACTCGGGCAGCAGGTTCAATTCGCGGTAGAGAGCTACACATTCAGTCAATGACTTTTGCGCCGGGGCAAATCGGCTATTGTCGCGGTCCATATCGCCAAGCATGTGCAGGGAATCTGCAAGCAGGTGCTGGTCGCCCAAATTGCGGGCAATCTCCTCTGCCTGGCGGCAATATTCATAAGCCAGACTATCGTACCCGATCCGCAGGCCCAGCGATGCTGTGCGCAACAGCAGCTTGGCTTTCAGCGACGGATTAGCGGCCTCGCGCAGGAAGGCCTGGGCACGCTCGTATTCGTCGCGGATTAGCCCATGTTCGAGGAAGATCAGATTGGCGGGGATCGACAGGCGCAGGCCATCCTCAAATGCATCGCGGTGATGCAGCGCCCATTCCAGCGCGGCGCGGACATTGTTGAGTTCCATTCCCGTGCGCTCCTGGAAGGCCCGCGGCGGCATGGTGTGGAACTGGGCCTCCAGCCCCTCCGCCCAATCTGCAAAATAGCGCAAATAGCGCCGGCTGATCGGTTCTAGTTGGTTACTCTCTCCGAGTTTTTGGTGAGCAAATTTGCTGATGGTATCGAGGAATCGATAACGCGCGCCCTCGGCCACCACCAGTGAACGGTCGACCAGTTGCAGCAGCGTAGGCATGACCTCGGGGTGCGGGAGCCTTTCGTCGCTGCAAACCAACTCGGCGGCTTCGATAGTCCAGCCGCCGGCAAAGACCGCCAGTCGCTCGAAGAGAATGCGCTCCTTGTCGGTCAGCAGGTTATAACTCCAGGCGATAGCCGACCAAAGCGTGCGTCGCCACTCGGGCACGTCTCGCGCCGTATTGGCCAGCCATTGGAAGCGGCGGTCGAACTGAGCGAGCATGTCTGCGGGCGAAAAACTGCGGACACGGGCCGCGGCCAATTCGATGGCCAGAGGCAGACCGTCGAGGCGGCGGCAGATCTCGGCCACGCGGGCCGCGTCCACCTCGTCCAATTGAAAATCGGGGTTGGCGGCGCGCGCCCGCTGCACGAACAATTGCACCGAGGGAAATCCAAGCACGGAGGCAGCCTGCAAGTCTGGTACGGGTAGCGGGCCAAGCGGGAATTCCTGCTCGCCCCGTACGCGCAGCGCCTCGCGGCTGGTGGCCAGGATCTTTACCAGGGGCGCAGCCCCCAACAGGGATACCACTTGCGGCGCGGCGTCCAGTACCTGTTCAAAATTGTCCATCACAACGAGGACATTGCGATCCCGCAAAGCCGCCTTAACCCCTTCGAACATCTGGATCTCGTCCGTTTCTAGCGTGCCAAGCGCCGCCGCCAGGGCAGGGATGACCTGCTCCACCTCAAGCACAGGCATCAGGTCGACGAAGATGGCCCCGTCGGAAAAATGTGCCGCGAGTTGTTCCGCAATGTGCAGCGACAGGCGCGTCTTACCCACGCCGGGCGGGCCGATCAACGTCACCAGGCGCACCTCCGTGCTGGTGAGCATCTGGAACAGGGCCGCCGATTCGGATTCGCGCCCCAGCAGAGGGGTCAAACTGACGGGCAGGGCCGCGCCCAAGCGAGGATGCGGGTCTGGTTCCGTTTTCGAGGCCAAATCCGCCTGCGAACCTTCGACCGCCAATTCGAGCAGGCGCGCAGCCCAGGCGGGGTCATTCTCGATGCGCAGGGCGGGGATGAAACGCGTGCGCAGGATGAGCGTATCGGGCGTACGCACGTTTTTCTCAAGACGGCTCATGTAACTGTAATGGTAGCCCACCCGCTGGGCCAGTTCACGCTGTGACAGGCTGGCTCGTTCGCGCAGGTAGCGCAACAAATCCCCAAAGGTCTGAAAGGCAGCCGGGTCGAGGGAAGCACGTCGTTTGACCATGCAATGATTCTACCGCAGAGGGAGAGTCAACGAAATGGCAACAAAGTCAACATAACTATAGATATATTTCGATTGTCAAACTTTCAACTTTACAGAGGAAAAAATGAAACTCAAATTCCCTAATCTATTCGTTCTAATCGCTCTGGTGGTCAGTTTGGTTTCTTTCCAACCCGCATACGCGGCAGGGACCATCTTCGTGAACACGGCCACCGACGATAATATCGACAACGCCTTGTGTTCGCTGCGCGAGGCGATCGTCGCCGCGAATACAGATGCCATCTATCAGGGTTGTCCCGCCGGCTCTGGCGCAGACACCATTCAGTTCAATGGAAATTACACCATCACGCTGACAAACCAATTGCCGTCCGTTACATCAAATATTATCATCACGGGCAATGGCGCTGCCAACACCATCATCCAGGCCAATGTCAACCCGGGTGTGGCCACATACCGGGTCATGTGGGTCAGCAGCACCGGGACCTTGTATTTACAAGGCGTAACCGTGAAAAATGGAAATTGCACAGGCGCGTGCGCTGGCGGCGGCGGCATTTACAATGCCGGGGATATTACCATTGTCAACAGCGTGCTGTCGGCCAATTCCACCTCCACCGATGGCGGCGCTATTTTCAATTCGTTGAATAGCACCCTTGGTATGGCAGATTCCCAGGTAAATTCAAATAGCGCGGAAGGCAATGGCGGTGCGATTGCCGGCAGCACGAACAGCCAGATCGAGATTCGACGCAGCGTTCTCTCCGGCAATTCTGCCGCCAATGGCGGGGGGATATACCTTGATGGCGCAACTTATCTTTATCTGGCCGACAGCACCCTGCACGGGAATACCGCTCAAACACACGGCGGCGGGATCATGCAGTCAGGCGGGACAACTTCCCAATCGACTTTTGAGCGTAACCTGTTTTCCAGTAACCAGGCCAACACCGGACACGGCGGCGCTATTTACAACGCCGGCAAACTGAATATCAGGAATAACACTTTCTACAACAATGAGGCTCTATTTTACGGTGGAGGGGTCTTCAACGTAACCGCCGGTACCGAATACTTGAGCATTTTACAAAATACCTTTTCCGCTAATTATGCTGATATAGGCGGTGGGCTATATAATGCCACAGGGAGTGATATCGTCCTATTCAATAACAACATTCTCTCTGATGGCAACCTGATGGCCGATTGCTACAACAACGGCGGGACCATTGCGAATACAGGCACCAACCTGATCGAGACCAACGGGAGCGGCGCAAACGCATGCGCAGGCTCTGTCATCAGCGCAGACCCCAAACTTGGGCCATTAATGGATCACGGCGGATATACCCAAACCATGGCGCTGTTGGCGGCCTCTCCTGCCATTGATGCAGCGCCCAGTTGCTACGCGCCGCCAACGGACCAGCGCGGCATCAATCGTCCACAGTCCACTGAATGCGACTTCGGCGCGTACGAGAAAAATCTCACTTTTGCCGACGTGCCCTTCGATCACTGGGCCTGGCAATACATCGAAAGCATTTCCTTTGCGGGCATCACCGGTGGCTGCTCTGCCTCTCCGCTGAACTACTGTCCGGGTACCACCATCACGCGTGACCAGATGGCTGTCTTCCTCCTGCGCGGTATCCACGGCTCGGCCTACACGCCTCCACCCGCCACGGGCGCGGTCTTCGGCGATGTGCCCGCTAACCATTGGGCCGCCGCCTGGATCGAACAACTCTACGCCGAGGGCATCACCGGCGGCTGCAGCGGCGGCAACTACTGCCCCTCCTCGCCCGTCACCCGCGACCAGATGGCCGTCTTCCTCCTGCGCGCGGAGCACGGTTCGGCCTACACACCGCCCGCTGCCACAGGTACCGCCTTTGGCGACATCCCCTCCAATTTCTGGGCGGCGGCCTGGGTCGAGCAACTGGCAGCCGAGGGCATCACCAGCGGCTGCGCGGGCGGGAACTATTGTCCCTCCACACCCGTCTCTCGCGACCAGATGGCCGTCTTCCTCCAGCGCACCTTCAACCTGATCTTGCCATAAATCATCTGCACAGAAATGCAACCGTTCCTTGCGACGGTTGCATTTCTGTGTTAATCTAGGCCGCGCTGTCGCTGAATAAGATAAAACAGATAGGCAACATCCATTCCAAAGTGCTACAAAAACACACAGCAATAGGGACACAAATTACAAGGAGAAAATATGAAAAACAAGGTCCTTCAATTATTCGTTTTATTGACCCTGCTGGTCGGTCTGCTGGCGGCGACTCCCGCCACACCCGCACATGCGGCCCCGTTGACCGTAGACACGTTGATCGACGAAGACGACGGCTCCTGCATCGACGGGGACTGCTCCCTGCGGGACGCAGTAGCCACAGCAGCAAACGGCGACACCATCACCTTCAGCGTCAACGGCACACTGACCCTCACGCTGGACGAGATCGTCATCAACAAAGACCTGACCATCAGCGGTCCAGGGATTTCAAAGCTGACAATTGATGCGCACCAGGCCTCGCGCCATTTCAATATCAGCAGCGGCAAGGTGGTTACGTTATCGGGCATGACGCTCAAAAACGGCCAAGCCGGTGGTCATGGAGGCTCAATCTTCAACGCAGGTATCCTGACCCTGGATCAAATGGTCCTAACCCAAAACAGCACATCCTCACAAGGCGGGGCCATCCGTACCGAAGGCGGACTGGCAATCTCCAACAGTAGTTTGAGCAACAACTCAGCAGCCAGTGGCGGAGGCGCTATCGCTACTGCATCGGGGATTTCCCTTGCGCTGGGCAACACGGTCTTCGATGGGAACTCGTCCCTCGAAGGAGGAGCCATCATGCTGGCCTCCGACATGGGATTCGTCAGCACCCTGAACGCAACCCATGTGACCATGACGAACAACACAGCCACCTCGAACAGCGGTGCGGTTGTCGCCGGTCAATACGCTGAAGTCATCATCGACAACAGCCTGTTCGATCACAATACAGCCACGGATACAGGTAGTATTGGCGGTGCAATGAATATTGCAGATAACGCACTCGCGGCCATCTCGACTACTACATTCAGTAATAATACTGCCCAGAGCGGTGGAGGCGCAATCTACTCTACCAGCAGCCAATTCGATATCACCAACACCACGTTCAATGGCAACCAGGTATTGAACACCAGCAATGGTCGCGGTGGAGCCGTGTTTTTCTCCGGCTCGAATTTCGCCAACTTCAAGAACGTCACCATCACGGGCAACACTGGCGGATCTGGCGGCGGCGGAATTTATCTCCTGGCCCCTAGCGGCGGCATTAACTTGAACAATGTGACCGTCACAGACAATCATGCAACATACGCTGGCGGGCTGTATATTTTCGTCGGCATCATCAACACCCGTAATTCGATCATCGCCCAGAACACCAACACCTTTGCCGTCAATTACGACGATTGTGGTGGCGCGGGTGCAGGCGAATGGCTCGTCACGCAGGGGTATAACCTGGTGGGCGTGCCCGCAGGCTGTGGCTTTGTTGCCGATATGGGCGATGTTACCGGGCAGGACCCGTTGCTGGGTTTGCTGGCGAACAACGGTGGCCCCGTATTCACCCGCGCGCTGCTGGCAGGTTCCCCCGCCCTCGATGCGGGCGACAATTCCACCTGCGAATTCACCGATGCGCGCGGCGTCGACCGTCCACAGGATGGCAACTCCGACCTGACCAACAATTGCGACATGGGCGCTTACGAGAAGCTCCCCCCCATCACCACGGCCACCTTCGCCGACGTGCCTATGAACTATTGGGCCTGGCAGCACATCGAAAGCATCTACAATGCGGGCATCACCGGTGGATGCTCTGCCTCTCCGCTGAACTACTGTCCGGGTACCACCATCACGCGGGACCAGATGGCTGTCTTCCTCCTGCGCGGTATCCACGGCTCGGCCTACACGCCTCCACCCGCCACGGGCGCGGTCTTCGGCGATGTGCCCGCTAACCATTGGGCCGCCGCCTGGATCGAACAACTCTACGCCGAGGGCATCACCGGCGGCTGCAGCGGCGGCAACTACTGCCCCTCCTCGCCCGTCACCCGCGACCAGATGGCCGTCTTCCTCCTGCGCGCGGAGCACGGTTCGGCCTACACACCGCCCGCTGCCACAGGTACCGCCTTTGGCGACATCCCCTCCAATTTCTGGGCGGCGGCCTGGGTCGAGCAACTGGCAGCCGAGGGCATCACCAGCGGCTGCGCGGGCGGGAACTATTGTCCCTCCACACCCGTCTCGCGCGACCAGATGGCTATCTTCCTCCAGCGCACTTTCAATTTGATCTTGCCATAGAGTCTTCCATGTAAAAAAGACAGCCGCCTTTTGAGGCGGCTGTCTTTCATTTTCCTGACCGTCGCTGGTCGAGAGCGGCTTGCAGGCGTCGGTTTTCCGTTTGCTCCAGCGGCGCGAGGTGACGTTTCACCCGTCCGCGCAGGGCGCGCGCTTCGCGGAACAAATCCTCGGCGCGGGCCAGGCCTGCGGGCGAGGGGTCTTCATCCAGGGCCAGCCAGGCCAGGACGTGCAGGCAATTTGCCACGCCGTGTTCATCCTCCGTCTGCTGGTATTGGCGCAGCACGTCGGCGCACAACTCACGCGCGGTGAATAGGTCGCCGCGCAGCCGGGCGAGGCTGGCCAGCAGCAATTGCGGCTCAGGTAGGTACAGCGCGTCGCCCATCTCCTGAAATAACTTCAGGCTGTGACGGGCCATCTGCTCGGCGCGCGCCAGGTCGCCCGTCTCGTAGCAGACCGTGGCCAGGTAGATGGAGGCAAATGCGTTCTCCCAAGGGGTGTCCTCCGGGCTGGAGGCTTCGAGGGCGCGTTCCAGCCAGCGCTGCGCGGCGGGCAGGTCATACATCAGCGTGGCGGTCGTGCCGAGGTTGGCAAAACCGATGGCCTGGTCGCGCGCATCGTTGGGGTCCGAAAGCGCGAGAGATTCCTCCAGCAAGGCGATGGCGCGGGGATAATCGCCCTGGCATTGCGCCACCAGGCCCATGTTGTGCAGGACAGTCCCGATGCCTTTCTGGTCGCGCAGTGCGCGCCGCAGGGCCAGCCCTTCCTCGTGATAGCGCATGGCGACGGCGAACTCGTTCAACTCGGCGGCGGTGGCCCCCGCGCCGTTGAGCGCCGTGGCGCGCCGACGCTGGGCGGTCTCGTCGAACGGCTCGGGGCGCGGACAGCGCAGGGCCGCCTCCAGCCAGGTCATGGCCTCGCGCCCAAAGCCCTGCCGCCCCCAGAACCACCACAACCCGCCTGCCAGGCTGACGGCCAATCTGCCATCGTTTTGCTCCAGGGAAAAACGCAGGGCCGCGCGGAAGTTCTCATGGTCGAGGCGCGCGCGCGACAACCACAGCGACTGCTCCGCGCCCAAAATGCCCTGGAAAACCATTTGGGCATATTCGGAAAAATGGACGGCGTGCGCGCGGCGCAGCGAATCGAGCAGACCGTCAGCGGCGAGCTGCTCGAAGGCGAAGGCGCGCAGGGTTTCGAGCAGGGTCACGCGGCCCGCTTCGACCCGCAGCAGGCTGGCCGCGGACAGGGCGCTCAGCACGTCGGCGTCCGCGCCGCAGACTTGTTGCGCGGTCTCCAGGTCGCAGCCGCCTGTCATGACTCCCAGGCGCAGGAAGGCCGCGCGCTGGTGCTCAGGCAGCAGGTGGACACTCCACGCAATGGCGGCTTGCAGGGTGCGGTGACGTTCGGCGATGTTGCGTTTGGTCTGCCCGAGCAGGGTGGATGAAAGCTGGGACGGCTGGCGGGCGGCCATGATCTGTCGCAGTAATTCCTGCGCAGAGAGGTCGCGCACGCGCGCGGCGGCGATCTCCAGCGCCAGCGGCAGGCCGTCGAGGGCGGCGCACAGGGCCGAGACGGCCAGGGCGTTTTCCGCGTCCAGGCGGAAGGCAGCGCGCACAGCGCGGGCACGGGCGGTGAACAACTGCACCGATGGGACTTGCGCCAGTTCATCCAAGGTGGGCAGGTGCGCCAGGTCGGGCAGGGCCAGCGGGGCGAGGTCCCACTCATATTCGCCATACAAGTCAAGCGCCACGCGGCTGGTACACAGCAGGCGCAGTTTCGGCGCGGCAGACAGCCAATCGCCAAAGTGCGGGGCCGCCTCCAGGATGTGCTCGCAGTTATCCAGCACCAGCAGCAAATCGCGGGGGGCCAGATGGGCGCGGACAATCTCCTCGGGGGCCTGGTCGGCGGCGGGTGTCAGGCCCAGCGCCAGGGCGATGGCGCCCGCCACATCGCGCGCAGCCTGGATCGCATCCAGTTCGACGAAGCACACGCCGTCGGGGAAGCTGCCCTTCAACTGGCGGGCCGCCTCCAGCGCCAGGCGGGTCTTGCCGATGCCCGGGGCGCCGACCAGGGTCAGCAGGCGGGCATCCCCCGTCAGCAGGCGGGTGATCGACTCCAGTTCCGCGGCGCGGCCCAACAGCGGCAGGAGCGGCGCGGGCAGCGGATAGGGCGAGAGGGCGGCCACCTCCAGCGTGCGCTCGGTGCGGGTCTGCACACTGCGGGTGACGGTGATGCGCTGCGTCCCGTCTGCTTCCGCGCGCACCTGTCCCGCCAGTTCGAGCAGGCGCTGGGATAGCTCGGGCTGGCGCTGCAAACCCAGGGCGGGGAGGAAGAGCGCGGCCACCACGGCCAGGTCGGGCAGGCGGCTGCCGTTTTCGAGGCGGGCAATCTGCTCGCGGCTGTACCCCACGGCGCGGCCCAGTTCATCCTGGGTCAGGCGCTCACGCTTGCGCAGGAAGCGCAGGGCTTCGCCGAAGGTTTGGGCGGGGAAGGCAGTCGGAAACGACATGCGCACATCTTATCATGGCTGCATCGCAACACAATAGCCGCAAGGAGGGATTTTGCCTGTCACAAAATGTCACCTTTTGCGGCAGCGCGGCCGCTAAGATGGGAAACATCCAGCCCATCCCCCTTTGATCGGAGGCCGCATGAACCCAAGAAAACGCCCGCAACTCCTGCTGATCCTGGCCGCCCTGGCGACCCTGATGTGCCGCTGCAGCCTGGACTCAGGCACGCCCGTCAAGTTGAGTTTCAGCGATGGCAGCAGCGTGCAATGCAGAAGGTACACCGATTACATTGTCACCTGGACAGATCTCTCCGGCAGCACTTCCGAGTACGACTGTGAAATCCCCTGCCCGGACGGTTCGACTGTTAGAGTGGAGCGTCTCTCACCTCTCCAGGTCGGCACGGAAGGCGAGACACAGGACGCTGAAGTGCTGCAAAGTTGGCAGGCGCAGTATTGCCCAGCCGACCCGTCGACGGGCGGCGCCACCCGCATCCCGTCCACATCCAGCCCCGCGCCGACGATGACAGCGATGGCCGCGCGAACGGCCACCCCCAGCGCGACGGCAACTCCACGCCCGCTGCTGACGGGCGGAGTCAGCGCCTGTGACCTGACCCAGGGCTTCATCAACTTCACACTGGCCCAACCACCGCTCGACATCAGCGGGAAACTCTTGAACGTGCGCTTCAACGACACCCTGGCCCGCTGCTCCATCCCGCGTGTCAACCCAACTGTGCTGACCTGCAACATCCCCGCGGGGGCGCGCCCACCTGTCAACATCAGCGTGACCCTCGATGGGGTATTGGTCAACAGTTTCGGATACAACGGCGCAAACTGCACCAGCCCCAAACCCAACAATCCCAACCAGGATAAGCCAAACGTGAACCCAACGCCCACCGACTGGCAGGGATAGCGCCTGTCACAAAATGTCACCTTTTCGCACAGCCCAGCCGATAAGATGATGTCCATGCAGCGCCGATTCCGCATCACCCTGACCGAGACCGTCGAAGTGACCGAGACCATCACGATCCTGGTCGAAGGCCGCACCACACAGAAGGAGAGAGAACTCGCCGAACAAGCCATCGAGCAAAAACAGTTCCCCGTTGGGCCGCGCCGCCCTTATCGATTTCACAAGCGCAAGACCCGCAAGCGACCAAAATCAATTTAGAGGAGACCCTATGAAACAAAAACTGTTTTCTTTCCTGCTGGCGCTGGCCGTCCTGGCCGCGCTGGCCAATGTCCAGCCCGCGTACGCGGCCAGCGCCGTGGTCGGGACGGGGACACCCGCCTCCTGCACCGAGGCCGCCTTGGATGCGGCCCTGGCAAGCGCCAACAACGGCGGCGGAACCGTCACCTTCAACTGCGGCCCGTCACCCGTGACCATCAACCTGAGTGTACAGAAGATCATGAACCTGGCCAGCGTCACCATCGACGGCGGCGGGCTGGTCACGCTGAACGGCGCGCTGGGCGCGCGTCATTTCTTCGTCGGCAGCGGCGTGACGCTGACCCTGCAAAACATCACCCTGCGCAACGGCGACCCGCTGGCGGGCGGCGGCGCGCTCGAAATCTCGAGCGCCACAGCAGTGCTGCAAGCAGTCGAACTCTCGAACAACTACGCTGAGACCATTGGCGGCGCTGTCTATTGTTACGACGGCACCCTGACCATCAACGACAGCCTGCTGGCCAACAATAGCGCGGGCGACAACGGCGGCGCGCTCTACAACGACGGCTGCACCGTCACGATCAGCAACTCCACGCTGAGCGGCAACACAGTCTCGAAAAGCGGCGGCGCAATTTATAACGCCACCCTGGGCAACCTGACGGTCAACAATAGCATGGTCGAGAACAACGAGGCCCTCGACGGCGGCGGCGTCTACACCGAAAGCGGGTCGAGCGCCAACTTCGACTTCGTCACCTTCAAGTTGAACACCGCAGGCTATGGCGGCGCGCTGGAAAACAGCGGCACGCTCACGCTCGACGACAGCCAGTTGACCCAGAACAGCGTCACCGGCAGCGGCGGCGGGCTGTGGAATTTCATCGGCTCGGCCACGCTCAACCGCGTCACCATTTCGCAGAACACGGCCCACGAGGGCGGCGGCCTCAACACCTATGGCGGAAGCGTGCAGATCACCGACGCCAACATCACGAACAATACCGCTACGGGCACGCACGGCGGCGGACTGTACCACGGCGGCGGCACGGCCTTCCTCACCAACGTCACCATCAGCGGCAACCAGGCTGTGAACGCGGCGGCCAATGGCGGCGGCATCTACCAGGCCTCCGACGACAACCTAACCCTGACCAACGTGACCCTGAACAACAACCACGCAGGCTCACTGGGCGGCGGGTTGTATCACTACAGCCGCTATGCCATCCTCACCAACGTGACCATCGCCAACAATACGGCCGGCGCAGCGGGCCCCGCCATTTACGAAGACTCGCCCATGACGGTCGCCAACCCAGGCGTGGTGCAGGTCGTCAACAGCGCCATCCTCGGCGACCCGAACAACTGCGGCGGCGGCCTATTCGACTCGCTCGGCCACAACTTCAGCCAGGGCACCTGCGCCTCGCTCGACCACGCCACCGACCTGGAGAATTATGCGGGCAGTGCCAACCTGATGGTCCCAGCCGTTACCGGCGGGACTTTCGCCATGAAGACCATGCTGCCCAAACCCGGCAGCCCGCTGATCGACGCCGCCGACAATGGCTCCTGCTCGAGCGGCGACCAGCGCGGGCTGCCCCGCGCCGACGGCGATAACAACGCCTCGGTCCTCTGCGACATCGGTGCGGTGGAATTCCAGCCCGGGCCAGTCTTCGCCGATGTGCCTTGGACCTACTGGGCCGCACCCTATATCGAGATGATGTACTACAACGGCATCACGGGCGGGTGCGCGCTCGGCCCGCTGCGCTA
>CALLJA010000244.1 GCA_938008865.1 uncultured Anaerolineales bacterium | reverse complement strand
AGCCTGGCATGAGCCAGCCGACCGAGATCTCCACGCCCAAGGGCAAGGTCAAAGGCACGCTGACCAACGTGGATGACACGTTCTATCAGTTGGCTGTCCCCGCGGCCAAGGCTAACATCGTCGCGGCATGGCTGCGCGACCTCTCGGATGGATATACCTCCTTCAACCTCGACGGCAGCAAGGACTTCAGCACCAAGCGCGTCCCCGGACCGTTCTTCGTCAGCGAGATCAAGGGAGGTGCACAGCATGCTGTGCCTCAACAAGGCAAACCCGTCAGCGAGGACAAACCCTTCTTTATCGGAACCCTGCCCACGTCGAAGAAAGCGGGGCTGCCGCCCTTCGAGTGGCAGGAACCAGCCGAGGTGCTGCGTCGCACGTCGCTGTATGAGGTCCACAAGAACAGCGGCGCCAAGCTCATCCCGTTCGCAGGTTGGGAGATGCCCGTCTGGTACACGTCGGTGGTGGAGGAGCATCTCGCCACGCGTCAGGCGGCGGGCCTGTTCGACGTCAGCCACATGGGCGCCTACGACGTGCGCGGCGCGGACGCGGCCTCCTTCCTCGATACGGTCTGCGGCAACGACTGCGGTGGACTGCTGCCCGGCGAGAGCCTGTACACGCACTTCCTGACCCCCGAGGCCGACGTGATCGACGATACGCTGGTCTATCGCCGCGGCTGGGACAACTACCTGGTGGTGGTCAACGCCTCGAACGACGACAAGGACCGCACCTGGCTGGAAAGCGTGCGCGATGGCAAGGTGTGCATCGACGCGGCCCGCCCGTGGGCGCGGACCTATGGCTACAACGCCGAGATCCGCAACCTGCGGGACCCGAAGGCTGGTTCCGCCATGCGGGTCGACATCGCCCTTCAGGGACCGAAGAGCCGCGACACGCTGCTGGCGATGGGCGTGGACGATGAGACCCGCGCGCGCATCATGAAGCTCAAACGCACCGAGTTGTGCGATGCCATCGTGGGCGGCTTCGACCTGATCGTCTCGCGCACGGGCTACACGGGCGAGAAGATGGCCTTCGAGTTGTTCGTCCACCCCGACCGCGCGCCCGAGTTCTGGATGGCGGTGATGAAGGCAGGCGAGAAGTTCGGCGTCAAGCCCATCGGTTTGGGCGCGCGCGACTCGCTGCGCACCGAGGCGGGACTTCCGCTCTACGGCCACGAGATGGGACTCGGTTCTGGGAAATTCGGGAGTCGGGATTTGGGCGTCGCGGAAGGCGGCTTCGGCTCCTACGTCAAGACCTACAAGCCGTGGTTCATCGGGCGCGAGGCCTACGTGGCGCGCGAGAAGCAACGCAAGGCCGTGACCGTGCGCTTCCGCTTCGATGACCAGCGCGTGCGCATGGCCCACAACGGCGACCCCGTGGTCAACAGCAACGGCGAGCGCATCGGCTGGGTCACCTCCTGCGCCATCGATGGCGAACGCTTCCTGACGGGCCAGGCCTGCCTCGACCTGGCCTACACCGCCGAAGGCACCGCGCTGGGCATCTTCCAGGGCGGGGTCACGGACCGTCCCGCCACGCTGGCGAAGGTGGTCAGCAGGTTCCCGAAACTTTAGTAATTGGTAAGTAGTAATTGGGAATTGAGACGGCCTGCCCATCGCGTGAGGACGGCAGGCCGTCTTTTTGTTTGCTCGATTTCTAGATGGCACGTTGAGAAAGGGCCCCCTCCGCCTGCGGCACCTCCCCCAAATACGACGATTTAACCGTTTTATGTGCATACAGTGATTAACTCGTCGTATTTGGGGGAGGACGGGTGGGGGCAGAGACTCATTTCGCGATTCAGACAGAATTTGTGCGAAAAATGAACAAAAACCGTGTCTTTAGGCCATTCCCGCGGCTTGACATGCCTTGCAGACGCGCTGACATAAAGGAACAGTGGCGTTGATATAAAGGAATACGGCGCTGATATAAAGAATCAACGCGCTGGCATAAAGGAACATGGCGTTGACATAAAGGAACAGTGGCGTCGACATCTTATGTCGGCGTGTCGACATAAAGAAACATGGCGTCTGCATCTTATGTTGAAGCGCGGACATAAGATGCAGACGCATCAACATAAGGCAGCAGTAACATTGACACGGCATGTCGACGCATTGACATGTTATGCAGAGACGCCAGCATTAGGCGCAGATGCGTCGACATAAGGCAACAGTGGCGTTGATATATCACATCGAGGTGTCAACATAAGGCACAGATGAACAAACGTCTCATCATGATGGGGTCGACATGCCTTGCTGAGGCATCAGCAAAGGATTTGGACCCTGCAAAGCAGCATCATTTGCCGTGAGGGTCGTCCGCAGCGCGAGTTGCGCCAAATACCGATAAAAAAACACTTCCGCAGGTTGCCCTGCGGAAGTGTTTTTGTCGTTCAGTCTT
>CALLJA010000243.1 GCA_938008865.1 uncultured Anaerolineales bacterium | reverse complement strand
ACGGCCAGCAGGTCCAGTTCGGGGACGTATTGCGGCGCGCGCATCATCGCCAGCCGATATTCGACGGTCATGTGGTCGGTGCCGAAGGCGGAGCGGTGCAGGGCGACCAGGTCCTCGACCTCCTCCTCGCCGCGTGCGGGGCGCAGGTGGAACCCCGCGGGCAGCGGATGCTCCGCGATGGGCAGGTCCAGCGGGCGGCGATAACCCAGCGAGCGGACCTCCTCGCGCTGGAAGCCGTGCCGCTCGAGGAAGGCCAGCCGCCCGACATTCCCCGCCTGACAGGAGGCGTCCAATGTGCTGGCCTCGCCCGTCTCGGCGTTGCGCGCGTGGACGACGGCCAGGCCCCAGTCTACGATCTCGGCTTCGAGCGCGGGCGTAGTGTGGGCGGGGTCGCTGACAAAGTTCAGGTTGCTGAAATCGTCCACGAAGGCAAAGGCGATGGGAGTCTCGTCCGCCTGCCAGATGCGCGTCGCGGCGCGAACCTGCTCGATCTGGACCTTCTCCTCGAAGTCCACCACGGTCTTTCCGTCGGGATGGCGTAGCAGGTCGCGCAGGGTCTGAATGTCAGCGTCGGATTGAAGAAGATGGCATTTCATCTTATTTCTTTCTCCACAGGAAGTAAAGGATACCCATTAGAAGCAGGTATACCAGAAAAAGACAGCAGCACAACCCTGCTAGCGCCAGACCGTTGCCGACAGACTCGAATCCGCTGAGACGTTGACCTTCGGGCAGGAACAGATTGGCGAGAGCAATCAATGTGGAAAAGAGCGGGATTGCATACCCGGTGATGGCTTTCAGGGCACGTTCCATGTTGCTGGCGCTTTTGGTTGTAAACCCGAGCAGAATTACCTGGACCAGTGAAAAGAAGAAGAAGGCAATCAGGCCGGTTTTCAAGTTGACAGTAGCTGACCCGATCAGGTAGGCGGCGATGGCAGGCAGCGGGAACGGAAAGACCGCCGCCGCAAAGGACCACAACAGGCCAGGGTTGATCTGCGCCATGACCCCAACGTACGCGGGCAGGTCCGAGAACGAGTCATAGATGGTCTGCGCCCATTGGGTGAATAGAATCAGTTGCAGCACCAGGGAACACATTCCGAAATAGAAGATGAACCAGCGCGCCTTACTGAACATCAGGGTGAGCGAAACGCCGAAGGCCAGAACGCCGAAGACAATGATGAGGAAACCCATGGTAGTTTTCCTTGTGTTGGGATGAGGTTGCCAGAATGCCAGCCCCCTGTCCCTTGCATTTGCGGGTAAAAACTCCCGCGCCGCTGGATTCCGCCTGCCCTGATTGTAGCCCAAATCAAGCAGTTCAGACCCCGCCTAACAAAATTGTATTCCCTGCCATCACTAAACGGACGGCCCGTCTCCGAGCCGTCCGTGTCGATGTGCGTTATTTAGCCTTGTCCACCTCGGCCTGCAACTGCGCCTTGACCGTCTCGAACGAGAGCCCCTGTGCGGTGCAGAAATCCTTGATGGTCGTCAGTGGATTGGGCATGGGCGCGCCCAGGATCTGCTCGATGACGGATTGGGATACGCCCCAATCGAGCACCTCCTGGAAGGTGGTCTTGCCCTTGACGAGCCGCTCGGCGGAGTCCGCCTCGGGGGTGGATTCCGTTATGGGTGCAGAGTCCACGGCTGGGGCGGCGGGGTCAGGGGCGATGTGCGTATCCAGGTAGGCCAGTTGCTCGGGCGTGAGAGTCCGCGTGTGCAGGATGTCCGCTGCGCTTTGAGGCAGGTAGATGTCGGTGCTCAAGTCGAAAGGCAGGCCGTTGTAGAAGGCGACGAACAGGCGCACCGACGCGGTCCCGACCTCGAGGGCGCTTTCAGCGTGGATGGTTTCGAGTTCCTTCGTGGCGAAAGTGCTGGGATCATCGGTTTGAACATTGAACGCCTGGGCCAGCAAGGCGGCGGGGATGCCGAAATTCTTTTCCACATCGCCGAAGGTGTACGAGCCGCGGATGTCGGCGGGATTGGCCTGGCCTGCGAACTCGCCTTCGGTGTAGGTGGCGGCCACCTTGCTGCTTTCGGTCTGCCACCAGCCCAGGGCGGCGCTGAGGGCGATTCCGCCGAACAGCACGACGAACAGGATCACGGCCAGGGACTTGGAGTTGAGGGTCATTTGACGGCTCCTGCGGTGAATACCACGGTTTTGGCGACGGGGCAGACTGCTTCGGACGTACATTCGAGGCAGGAAATGCACTGGGGATCGCGGACGGTGTTCTGGGTGTCCACGGGAATGTTCATCGGGCACAGGATGGAACAGGCCCCGTCGGCTTTGCAGGTGGAAGCGGCCCGCTTGATCTTGAAGATGCGGAAGAGGTTGGTGAGTCCCAGCACGGCGCCGTACGGACAGGCGTACTTGCACCACGGCCGTTCGACGAACAGCGAGAGGAGCAGCGTTGTGCCCAGGATGATCAACCCGCCGACCGCCACCTCGCTGGTCCAGAAGTTGAAGAGCGCGAAGTAGGGGTCATAGTCCGCGAAAATAAGGGTGCCGCTGGCGGCGGTGACGTACACCACCCAGGCCAGCACCAGATAACGGGCGTAGCGCAGCACCCCGTCGAGGCGGGTGGGGACGAAGTGGTTGTATCGTCGCTTGAAGAGTTTCTTGCCGAGTTTGGCCATCCACTCCTGCACGGTACCGAGCGGGCAGACCCACCCGCAGAAGACGGGCCCGAACAGGAAGGCCAGCGCAAAGCCGATGACCATCAATACGAAGGAAGATTCGTGAATCTTTTGCACGAAGGTCCCGACTGTGGCGAACTGGTAGATGGTCACCACGCCGCCGAAAGGACATAGCGCATGCAGCGATGCACTGGAGAGGAAGGGTATGCCCGCTCCGCTTTCGACCAGCGTGTGGTTGACGGCGATGAACGCGATCAACAGGAAGAAGAACCATTGTACGAGTTTGCGGATCCAGATGCTGTGTGGGCGGAAGAGCCGTTTACCGAAAAGTTTCATGCCATTCTCCTGGGGCGCGGATTGCGCCGTGTTTTATTGTGGACATAGTGTAAAGAATAATTGTTTATGTCCGACAAAGAGCGTATGAAGATTCGGTAAAGAAGCAAAAGACCCGCCAGATGGCGGGCCAGGCAAAAGGAAGGCCGCCTTGCGGGCGGCCTGGAGGTTACAGATAATAGGTCATGCGTTGCAGGTGGATGGATGGGTCGATGTGCTGGACGCGCACTCCCTCAGGGACCACCAGGTGCAGCGGCGCGTAATTGAGGATGGCCCGCACCCCCACCTTGACCAGTTTATCGGCGATCTCCTGGGCGGCCGAGGCGGGCACGGTGAGCATCACGATCTTGATACCCGCATTGCGGATACGGTCGACCATGGTGGCGGAATCCTCGATGACGAAATCGCCGATCTTCTGGCCGATCTTTTCGGCGTTGTTGTCGAAGACCATTACGATATTGAATCCGCAGGGGGTGAAGCTCTGATAGCGGGCCAGGGCATGGCCCATGTCGCCCGCGCCGATCAGCGCCACGTCCCAGATGCGGTCCACCTTCAGGATGGATTTCAATTTGTCGATCAGGAACTGGATCGAATAACCCGTCCCCTGCTTGCCGAACTCGCCGAATTGCGAGATGTCCTTGCGGATCTGGGCAGCGGAGATGCCTACATGGTCACCCAACTCCTGTGAGGAGGTGGTACGCATGCCTTTTTCGGCCATGCGCTGTAACGCGCGCAGGTAGACCGGCAGACGGCTGATAATGATATCGGGGATTTTTTCAGCGTTCATTGTGCCCTCGCCAAGATGGAATTGTCCCTACTCTACCATAAATATATATTTTGTACAATTCCCCACAAGTTTGGCACAAGTAGTTCACAAACGCGGGGTGTTTCAGCGCGGTTTCGTGTCGCAGTAGGGCGGCTGGTTGAGCCCACCGTCGCAGTAGCAGGGCGCGCCTGGGTTATCCCACTGGCCGATGGTGCAGACGATCTGCTCGCGCGTCGGGGCGGGCTCGGGCGCGGGGCTGGAGAAAATGGCCTGCGGCGAGCGGCACATCTCGTTCCCGTTGGCGTCGAGGGCGGCCACCTCCCAGCGCATGCTCTGTCCGCTGTCTGCCGTGTCGAAGTGGCGGGTGAGTTGCGCGGCGCGGGTCTCGAAGGAGGCCAAAGCGCCATCGGGGTAATGGATGGTCAGCCGATAGGTCGCATCCAGCACCCGCGACGTCCACGTGAAGACGACGGGGTTGTTGTAATCCACCAACGCACCGTCGGGCGGGTTATCGAGGCGGATGCAGGGCCCGAGCAGCGGGGCGGCAGCCAGGGTCGTGGGGGTGGGCGGAGGAGTCTTGCTGGGCGCTGGGGCGGAGGCGAGCGTAGGGGTGGCGCTGACGGCTGGGGCGGCGGGCGCGGAGGCGAGTCGCTGGCGGGCCAGGGCGGCGGCTTCGGGGCTTTCATCCACCCAGGCCTGATAATCGGACTGGAGCATGTCTTCCACGCCGGGTGCGGAGTATTGCCCCGTGGCGGGGTCGCGGTGCGGCAATAGGGAGCGCTGACCTGCGCCAAACTGGACCTGGCCCGCGGGGTTGCCCGCCTGGCAATGCCCCTCCAGACAGGCGACCAGCGTGTCCTGGCTGAGGGCATCCACCGTGACCATCATGGCGGAACCGCGCACCGAGGCCACGCCAGCCGATGTTTCCACGTCGGCGCCCGCAGAAGCGTCAGCAAGCAGGATGAAGAGCCGCCCTGCCTCCAGTTTCAGGCGGGCGGGCTGACGGGCGGCGGTCAGTTCGAGGGTCGAGGCGGGGGCGAGGCGCAGGATGTCGCCCGAGGGCAGGTCGAGTCGGGCGCGTCCATCCGCGCCTGTGCGCAGGATGGACGCATCCGTCAGCGCCATGCCTGTCTGTGCGGGGACGAAATCCGCATTGGCGGGAAGTTTGACCCCTGCCACGCCCTGGACCTCGCCCAGGATGGGGACGGCGGGCGGCGCGCTGCCCGCGCAGGCGGAGAGCAGCAGGGCCAGAGCCAAAAGAAGGCGGCTGGGTTTCAGGCCGCCCCCGAAACGCGGGTTCACGGCTGGATCCGTTCGCAACTGATGGGCTGGTCGTAGACGGTCAGACAGTCGACCAGCACGTCCTGGTCGAAGCGCACGAGGACATGCACCTGTTCGAGGTATTGGTCGAAACTGCCGATGATCAGTTCATGCGGCTGGCCGATCAAATCTTCGATCTTGCGCAGGGCCGCCAGTCGACGCTCGCGGGCGGTCTTGTCGTCGATCGGCTGGCCCTGGTGTTCGGCGGCAAAGTGGAGCGTGTCGTCCATGGCGATGACGGCCGACCGCAGGGGTTTGTTGTTGTCGGCTTCCACCAGCGTGCCGCCGATACCCATCAACACCGCGCACAACAAGACGGGCGCGAGTTTGCCCATCACCGAGGTGGAGAAGGCGGCGGGCTGCCCCATGGGCAGTTCGAGCACGCCTGCCAGGGCGGTGAACAGGCCCGTCCACACGAAACTGACACCGAAACGCACGGTCAGTTCGTCAGCCAGGAAGTATGCGATCCGTCCGTTCAGGTCGGGTTCGAGCAGCACCAGCAGCCTGGGGAAAAGTTGCAGCGGCAGCAGCACGGTCATCCATGCGAAGGCGGTCGCGGCCAGCAGCCAGAAGAAGATGGCCAGCAGTCCGCGTTCGAAGCGCATCGAGAGCCAGCCTGCCAGTGCGCCCACGGGGGCGCATACCAGCGCGCCGATGAGCAGTTTGAGCCAGGGCTGCACGGCGTGGGCCTGGAACAACAGGTAGGCATCCATGCCCCAGGCAAAGGCCGCAAAGAGCAGGCCGACCATCAGGCCGTAGAACAGCCCGTAACGATATTGGGCGCGCAGGACTTCGGGTCGGCGGTGGGCGTCGGAAGTGGGTGTGAAAGTTGTCATAAGTTAGATTATCGCACAGTTGAGAGGATTAGGGTATAACGCACGGCCGCGAGGCCGCCCGACCCACCCAGGGCGCGCAGCCGCGCCAAGTATGGCTGGCCTGCTGTCAGCGTGAGAAGGGTGTCTGCGCCACAGGCCAGGGGCGGAACATTCGCCAGCGGCTCTCCGTTTTGCCAGATTTCCAGTTGCGCATCGCCGTTCCCCAGGCAGGTTAGCCGCAGTGACAGGTTCGGCAGGGAGGGCGTAAAGCTCACCCAATCTTCAGCGTCACCCTGCGGTGTGGAGAGGTCGCTGGTGTATTGCAGGCCGCCCGTTCCATCCAGCGTGAAAGTCACGTTGACGGCGGGCGCGGAGGCTGAGTCGCCGTCGTCTGGGGCGGCCATCTGTGTGGGGGTGCCCGTCGGCGGGATGCCTGTGGGCGTGCCCGTGCCGACCACCTCGCCCGCCTCGCTGACGATGGGCAGGCCCGCCGCGGCGGAGGTCTGCACGTAGGCGGCGGAGATCCAGCCGCGCCCGTCGGGTCCGCCCGCAAACTCGATCTGGAGCCATGCGCCGCGCGCATCCTTGCCCGTCAGCGTGACTCCGTCCTGCGGATTGAGCGTGCCAAGCGAATTGAAGCCCGTGCCCGGGCCGCTGCGCACGTTGACCTGCTGTGTCACCGTCCCGTTTGGCGCGGACCCCGAGCCTGGTCCGCCTGCGAGGGTGGGCACTTCGACCCCCTTCTCGACCTGCACGTATTGCGCCGTCAGCCAGCCCTTGCCCCCAGGCCCCGCCGGGTAGACGATCTGGTACCAGTTGCCGCCCGCGTCTCTGCCGAGGATCTGCACCGCGCTGAAGATGGGCAACAGCCCCAGCGACTCGGCCCCCGTCGACGGCTGCGCGCGAACGTTGAGTTGCGTGGTGGTCGTGCCTGCCACGGGCGGCAGGGTGGGGATGGGCGTGGGCGGAGGCGGGGTGACGGTGGGCGGCGCAGGGAGAGTCGGCGGCAGGCTAGCGGTCACCAGTTCCACGGTCGGGGTGGGCGGCGGGGACTCGGTCACAGCACAGCCCGCGCTCAACAGTCCAAGCAGGATCAGGGTCGACAGGAGTTTGGAGTTCACAAGTTAATTGTATCTCAAACAAAAAACCGCCTTGCGGCGGTTTAGGCTGGCGCCCCCGCGCAGACTCGAACTGCGCTCTTCGGCTCCGGAGGCCGACACTCTGTCCACTGAGCTACGGGGGCGGGCGGTCGCAATTTTATCACAATCGTACGAACAAACCCTAAAGGTTTCGAAAACCTTCAGGGTCTGGGAAGGTCATCCGCCCACCTGCGGGCGCAGGCTGGCCAGTTGCGCGCGCAGCGCGGCGATGATGGCCGAGTTGCCCGACTCATCGCCGAGCTTGGAGAGTTGCTCCTTTTTGTGCGCCAGTTCGCCGCAGGTCTGGTAGAAGCGGTGCGTGGCCAGGCCGCTGAAGATGGCAAAGGACATGGTCAGCGGCGACATGGCCGACTGATACTGGCCTGGCGTCAGCAGGCCCGAGGTCACTTCTTCGGCCAGGTGTTTTTGCATCAGCCCGCGCTCGTGGAGGATCATCCATACGATGAAACCGCCCATCACGATCCAGCCGAGCCAGTCGGTCAGGCGGCCGAGCAGGTCGGGCAGGAAGACGGCCATGCCGTTGTGCATGGCGTGCGCGAAGACCGCCAGCGAGAACCCCACGGGGATGGCCAGCACCTTTACCAGCAGGCTGCGGTTCAGGCGCGCCACCGCCAGGCCGATGCCCGTGAAGGCCGTGTAGAAGGGATGCTGCCAGGCCACAACCACCAGGCGTATCCAGGCCAGTTCCAGCAGCCCGGCCCAGCCGTTCGCATCGTAGCCGCGGACGATGTAGATGGCGTTCTCTGTGGCGGCAAAGCCGAGGGCCACCAGGGCGGCGTAGATGATGCCGTCCAGGATCGAGTCGAACTCCCTGCGGAAGAGGAAGAACACGATCAGCACCGCCAGGCCTTTCAGGAATTCTTCCACGAAAGGCGCAAAGACGACCACCGTGCTGATATCGGCCATGACGTCATCGCCCGTGAAGACATATACGCCGATGCCCAGGATCGTGTTGATCACATACGCGCCGCCCGCCGCGATGACCACACCCCACAAAAAAGCCGCCAGCATCAGTAACAGCGGTTCCTTTTCATAACGGTCGAGCCAGTTCACGAACAGTACCATCACGAAGGCGCTGGCAAAGGATAAAACGATTGCCGTCAGTAGGGCCATGAGTTTCTCCTCTTGAATAAATCGGTTCGATGACTTTTCTATTCTATTGTTTCGTTCGCAAAAATCAAGCGCGTGCGTTCCACACGCACCGTGTCGGCGGGGATGCCCAGGTGGTCGAGTACTTCCTCGGGGCGGCCCGTGGCGCCCTCGCGCGCAGCCAGCCGCATCCGCAGGCGCACGACGCCCTTTGGGTCGGTGATCACGCTCACCTGCTCGATCAGCGGACGCAGGTCGTAGGATTTCCCGCGCCGTTCGCGCGGCAGGCTGGACGTGTCCATCATTTGCGCCACCCGCTGTGTCAGCGCGGACCTCTCGGCGGGTTCCGCGAAAAGGACCTCATACTCCGCTTCTGCCACCAGCATTTGCAGCGCAGGCAGTTTCTCGTCCACACTTTCGACCTGGAGGATCTGCAAGCCCGAAGGCACAGCCGCCTGGATGCGCTCGCGCAGGCCCTCGAGCGGGATGTCTTCGGCCAGGCGCATGTCCATCACCTCGCAGCGGGACGAGAATCCCAGCGGCAGGGCAGAGGCCAGGCTGATCTTGGGCTGCGGATGAAACCCCTGGCTGTAGGCCAGGGGCAGTTCGGCGCGGCGCGCAGCCCGTTCCCAAATGTGGTGCAGGTCGAGGTGACCTGTGTAACGCAGGGCGTTCAATTTTGCAAAGGTGATTCGGAGGCGCATCAGGGTTGTCTCAGCAGGGTTCGTTTGAAGCGTTTGCGGATGTCGGCCATGTGATGGCGGTAATGGTCCACGGTGACGTGCTTGATACGGGGTCCCAAGTTCAGGTCGTTGATCTGTTCCTCGCTCAGCGCGCGGACTCCCGTCAGCAGGGCCGCAAACGCGTTCAACTCGTCCGCCGCCAGTTCGTTCATGGCGGCATTCTTGTATTTTTCGTAGACCAATTCGTTGGCGGCGTCGGCGCTGATCAGCGGCGAGTCGAAATCGGGGAAGCCGTACTCCTCAAGAAAGGCATCGAAGGCTTCCCAGGTCTCGCAGGGACGGCGTATCTCGCCGCGCGCGATCTCGGCCAGGCGGTCGGCCAGGTGCTGTTCGCGCGTCATCACGTGCGCGACGATGTTCTTGGCCGACCAATGTCCCGAAACGCCGCCGATGCCCACGCGGATCGAGCCGACGTGGTTGACCAGCAGCTCCCACTCGTCGCGGGCGATCATCATGCGGGCGATCAATTGGGCTTTGCGCATCAGTCGCCCACCACGGGGAGTTCCACGTTGGTTTTCTTTGCGGGAGATTTGACATCAGGACATTTCCAGCCTTCGCCCGGGTTTTCGCGGCGCAGGTTCGAGAAGGTCGGCAGGATGCCGCAGGCGAAACAGTCCTGGCGGCAGTCCACGCGGATCTGCCCCTCCAGCGACATGCGGAAATCCTGGAAGAGATAGTTCTTGCGCACCGCGGCGGTGATGTGCTCCCACGGGAAGACTTCGTCGGTGCGGCGCTGACGGGCGGTGTAGAAGCCGATGTCCAACCCGTGTTGCTCGAAGGCGGCTTTCCATATCTCGGGTTTGCGGCCCTCGTCCCAGGCATCGAATTTTGCGCCGTTCTTCCAGGCCGTGTAGACCGCCTCGGACATGCGGCGGTCACCGCGCGAGAGCCAGGCTTCGAGCAGCGAGTCGTCGGGGTCGGTCAGGCTGAGCTTGATGTTGCGGTCCCTGTAGAGTTCGCGCTTGAGCAGGGCCTGCTTTTCGAGGATGCGTTCGCGCGTGTCGACCGAGACCCACTGGAAGGGGGTCTGCGACTTGGGCACGAAGGTGCTGACACCCGCGTTGAGTTTGGCTTTCCAGCCGATGACCTTGCGGCCCTCGGCCAGCACCCGCTTGCACAGGTCGGCGATGGCCTGCACGTCTTCGAGCGTTTCGCTGGGATGACCGATCATGAAATACAGTTTGATGGTGGTCCAGCCGCGCGCGTAGATCTCGCGCGTGGTGTTGATGATGTCCTCATCGGGGATGTACTTGTTGATGATGCGGCGCATGCGTTCGGTGGCGGCCTCGGGCGCGAGCGTGAATCCGCCCGTTCGGCGCTGGCGCAGTTTGTCCATCAGGTCAATGGAGACCGATTCGATGCGCAGCGAGGGCAGCGACACGTTCAACTGCCTGCCTTGGAATTTTTCACCCACGGCCGTGACCAGTTCGAGAATGTGGGTGTAATCGGATGAGGACAGCGATAGCAGGGCCAGTTCCTCGAACCCTGTGGAACGCACGGCCTCTTCGGCGGCGGCCACCACTTCTTCGACCGTCCGCTCACGCACGGGACGGGTGATCATGCCCGCATGGCAGAAGCGGCACCCGCGCGTGCATCCGCGCATGATCTCGACCGTGACGCGGTTGTGGACGATGTCGATATTGGGGACGATGAATTTGGTCGGCGGCGGGGGCAGTTTGGCCACGATGCGCTTCACCACGGGGTTGGCGATCCCATCCGCGAGCGCCTCGATGTGCGAGACGGTGCCGTCGTCGAGATAGAAGGTCTCGTAGAATTTTGGGACGTACACGCCAGGGACCTTGGCCAGTGCCAGCAATCGGTCTGTACGCGAGGAGTGGGTTTGCAGCACGTTGAGGATATCGTGTATGACTTCCTCACCCTCGCCGATCACGAAAGCGTCGAGGAAGGCGTGCATCGGCTCGGGGTTCATGGTCGAGTGGCCGCCCGCGATGACGATGGGATGCTCCTCGCCGCGCTCGGCCGCTCGGACGGGAATCCCCGCCAGGTCCAGGGCGTTGAGGGCGTTGGTGTAGAGCGTCTCGTAGGGCAGGGTGAAGCCGATCAAGTCGAACGCCGCCAACGGCCGCTTCGACTCGAGCGAGTAGAGCGGAATCCCATGCTCGCGCATCAAGGCTTCCATGTCGCGCCAGGGGACGTAGGCGCGTTCGGCCAGCGAGTCTGCGCGCTGGTTGACCTGGTCGTAGAGAATCTTCAAGCCGACGTTGGAGACGCCGATGTCGTAGATGTCGGGGAAGACGAGGGCCACTTTGGTGGTAACGGCTTCCCAATCTTTGACCGTGATGTTGAGCTCGCCGCCCACGTAGCGGCCAGGCTTCTGTACCTTTAAGAGGATGCGGTCTAATTTGGCTTCGATCTGTTCAGGAGTTAACATGGCGCGTATTATACCTGATACAAATTGTCAAATTCCTTACTGTTTTGGAATCAAGGCTCTGCCGTTTTTAACGGGAAAGAGCCTCACCACAAAGGGCACAAAGTACACAAAGAGGTAAAAAGTCTTGATTGCTCGCATTTTTTCCTTTGTGACCGTCGTGTCCTTTGTGTTTGAAAAA
>CALLJA010000242.1 GCA_938008865.1 uncultured Anaerolineales bacterium | reverse complement strand
TCCCACCTAATCATTTTTCAGTGCCTAAATACATCCCCTGTCGTATGCTTTCCGTCATTGGCTTGTCAGGCGGGCTATGTTAAACTCCTTTTTGTGACTACTATCACAAAAAGGAAGGCACTTTATGCAAGAGGATCCCAGAATTCTTGAATTGCGCAAGATGCGCGCCAAGGCCCTCGAAGGCGGCGGCCAGGACCGCATCGAGAAACAGCACGCCAAGGGCAAGCAGACCGCCCGTGAACGCATCCATGCCCTGCTCGACCCGGGCACCTTCAACGAACTCGAACCCTTCATCACCAGTCCCGCCGACGAGTTGGGGCTGGCCTCCGAAGCCTTCCTCGGCGACGGCGTGGTGACGGGCTACGGCCAGATCGATGGCCGCACGGTCTATGTCTACGCGCAAGATTTCACCATCTACGGCGGCACGCTGAGCGAGATGCAATCGCACAAGATCTGCCGCGTGATGGACCTGGCCATGCGCAACGGCGTGCCCTGCATCGGCCTGCTCGACTCGGGCGGCGCGCGCATCCAGGAAGGCGTCAAGGCCCTCGGCGCGTATGCCGAGATCTTCCGCCGCAACGCGCAGTATTCGGGCGTCGTCCCGCAGATCAGCGTCATGCTCGGGCCTTGCGCCGGCGGCGCGGCCTACTCGCCCGCCCTGCAAGACCTGATCATCATGGTCGAAAAGCAGTCCTTCATGTTCCTGACCGGCCCCGAGGTCATCAAGGCCGTGACCGGCGAGATCATCAATGCCGAGGCCCTGGGCGGCACCGACGTTCACATGTCGGTCAGCGGCGTGGCGCACCTGGCGGCCCACTCCGAGGCCGAGGCGCTTGGGCTGGTGCGCAAGTTCCTTTCCTACCTGCCTTCCAATAACGTGGAAAACCCGTTCTTCCAGCAGCCCAGCGACGACCCGCTGCGCATGGACGAGCACCTCAATCACATCGTGCCGCTCGACCCCACCGAACCCTACATCATGCACCAGGTGATCGAGTCCATCGTGGATAAGGGCACCTTCCTCGAAATCCAGCCCAATTGGGCCCGCAACGCCATCGTGGGCCTGGCGCGCATCGGCGGTCACAGCGTGGGCATCGTGGCCCAGGAACCCGCCGTCATGGCGGGTGTGATCGACATCGACGCCTCCGACAAGATGACCCGCTTCGTGCGCATGTGCGACTGCTTCAACGTGCCGCTGGTCACCTTCGTTGATTCGCCCGGCTTCCTGCCTGGCGTGGCCCAGGAACACGGCGGCATCATCCGCCACGGCGCGAAACTGCTGTATGCCTATTCCGAGGCTACTGTGCCCAAGGTCACGGTCATCACTCGCAAAGCTTATGGCGGCGCGTACGTGGTCATGTCTAGCAAATACCTCGGCACCGATGTGACCTACGCCTGGCCCTCGGCCGAGATCGCCGTGCTGGGCGCGGAAGGCGCGGCCAACATCCTGTTCAAGAAACAGATCGACTCCGCCGCCGACCCCGCCGCCGAGCGCAAGCGCCTGGCCGACGACTACCGCGCGCGCTTCAACAACCCCTACTACGCGGCCGGCACAGGCGACGTGGACGACATCATCGAGCCGCGCGAAAGCCGCCCCAAGATCATCGCC
Source organism: uncultured Anaerolineales bacterium (assembly GCA_938008865.1). Lineage (GTDB taxonomy): Bacteria > Chloroflexota > Anaerolineae > Anaerolineales > Villigracilaceae > JACPVF01. Next base: position 9,826 of record CALLJA010000242.1, on the reverse strand, counting down.
GCCCTCTCGGCCCTGCGCGATAAGTTCGCCCCCGCCCCGCCGCGCAAGCACGGGAATATCCCCGTCTAAATGTCGTTGCGAGGAGCCCGATAGGGCGACGAAGCAATCTCCCACTAATTGCGAGATTGCTTCGGGCCGTAGAACGCGGCCCTCGCAAAGACATAAGTGAGTGAATGATGGCTAATGACATAATTCTCAGTTTACAGATCACCGCGGTCGGGATGGGTCTGGTCTTTGGCGCGATCGTCGTGCTGTGGGGCCTGATGACCCTGCTGACGGCGATCATCAAGGAAAAGTCACCCGAGGCCGGCCAGCCTGCGCCTGTCGCCGCCAGCGACGACGGTCTCAAAGCCCGCGCTGCCGCGGTGGCCGTGGCCCTGGCCCTGGCTGAACAGGAAACCTCCACCGCCCACCCGCTGCCCCCGCCGCCCACCTCGCTGGTCTCGGCCTGGCAGTTGGGCCTGCGCTCGCGTCAGTTGGTCGAAAAAGGTAACCACCGCTAATTGACGGAGCGCGGACCCGGTCCACATTCCGTAAAAAGGAACGAAGCATGAAATATCAAATCACTGTCGAGAACCAGACGTTCGAAGTGGAGATCGAAGACATCAATGCGCGGCCCATCGTGGCGCGAGTGGACGGCCAAGCCTTCGAGGTGCAGCCCGAAAACGGGACCCAGCCGAAGGTCCAAACAGACGCCGTGCGTCCCGCCGCGGCCCCGCTGCCGGTCGGCTCGGCCAGCCAGCACATGAACGGCAACGACCTGGTCGCACCGCTGCCGGGCACCGTCACCGAGGTCTTCGTCAAACCCGGGGAAAAGATCGAGACCGGGCACGTGGTGTTGATCATCGAAGCCATGAAGATGAAGAACAGCATCCGCGCCGTGCGCTCGGGCATCATCGGCGAGGTGCTGGTCAGCGCGGGGCAGAGCGTGGCGCACAAACAGGCGCTGATCCGCTTTGCCGAAGCGGGTGAGGCCTCATGGATCTAGGCGCCTTAATCCCCGAACTCACCAAAGGCCTGGCGAACTTTGGGCCGGGTAATTGGCTTATGGTTGCGGTCGGCCTGGCGCTGGTGTACCTGGCCGTGGCCAAGGAATACGAGCCCGTGCTGCTGCTGCCCATCGGCTTCGGCTGCATCCTGGCCAACATCCCGCTCTCGGGGCTGACCGCCAACGCCGACGGCATGATGAAGGTCATCTACGATGCGGGCATCAAGACCGAGTTGTTCCCGCTGTTGATCTTCATCGGCGTGGGCGCGATGATCGACTTCAGCCCGCTGCTCTCGCAGCCACGCATGGTGCTGCTAGGCGCGGCGGGACAGTTCGGCATCTTCGGCACGCTGATCCTGGCTATCCTGATCGGCTTCCCGCTCAACCAGGCCGCCTCCATCGGCGTGATCGGCGCCATCGACGGCCCGACCTCGATCTTCGTGGCCTCCAAACTCGCGCCAGAATTACTTGCGCCCATCGCGGTGGCGGCCTACTCGTACATGAGCCTGATCCCCATCATCCAGCCGCCGCTGATGAAGCTGCTCACCACCAAAAAAGAGCGCCTCATCCGTATGGAGTACGCGCCCAAGCCGATCTCGCAGACCACACTGGTGGCCTTTCCCATCGTGCTGACCCTGGTGGTCGGCCTGCTGGTGCCCGAAGCCACGCCGCTCATCTCCATGCTCATGCTCGGCAACCTGCTCAAGGTTTCGGGCGTGGTCGGACGGTTGAGCAAGGCCGCCGAGAACGAGATCATCAACATCGCCACCCTGTTCCTCGGCCTGGCCGTCGGCTCCACCATGACCGCCTCCGCCTTCCTGAACTGGGCCACCCTGCAGATCATGCTGCTGGGCCTGCTGGCCTTCGCGCTCGATACCGTGGCGGGCCTGCTGTTCGGCAAGCTGATGTGCTTCCTGAGCGGCGGCAAGATCAACCCGCTCATCGGCGCTTCGGGCATCTCCGCCTTCCCCATGGCGGGACGCCTGGCCGCCAAAATGGCTTCCGAAGAAGACCCCGATAACTTCATCCTCATGCACGCCATGGGCGCCAATACCGCAGGCCAGCTTGGCTCGGTCATGGCGGGCGGCATCCTGCTGGCCATCGTCAGTAAACTCGTTTGACCCGGCCGTCTATCGAGACGGCATCGAAAGAGGAAAGGCGAAAGCGGTCTTTCCTCTTTTTTCTTGCATCCAGCCCCGCAGGCGGCTATACTCGCGGGATGAAACCCATCCTCTTATCGGTAGTACTGCTGCTTTGGATGACAGGCTGCGCCCCGCTGACGCCTCCACCCTCCACGCCCATTCCCGAGCCGACGGTCGGCCCCGTTTCGCAGCGTTACCTGGCCCTGGGCGATTCCTACACCATCGGCGAGGGCGTGGCCGCGGGCCAGCGTTTTCCCACCTTGCTGACCGAGGCTCTGCGCGCCGAAGGCCTCCTCATGGACGACCCCATCCTGGTGGCGCGCACAGGTTGGACCACCGCCGAACTGGACGCGGGTATCGACGCTGCAAACCCGCAGGGGAGTTTCGAGCTGGTGACCCTGCTGGTGGGGGTCAACGATCAGTTCCGCGGACTGGCGCTCGAGTCCTACCGCTTCGAATTCCGCGCCCTGCTGCAACGCGCCATCGCCTTTGCGGGCGGGCAGGCCGAGCGCGTCATCGTGCTGTCCATCCCCGATTGGAGCGTCATGCCCGCCGCCGGCGGCCTGGATGAGTTGAAGATCGCCGGTGAGATCGACACCTTCAACGCCGTCAACCGCGAAGAGACACGCCAGGCGGGCGCGCGCTACGTCAACATCACCGACCTCTCGCGGCTGGCTATCGAAGATTTCGAAATGGCTGCCCGCGACGGCCTGCACCCGACGGGAAAAATGTACAAACTTTGGGTCGCCGAACTCCTGCCCGAGGCGCAGGACATCCTCTCCCCCTGAAAACAAAAGACGGATGGGGAACACCCATCCGTCAAAGAACGGTCGATTTGGTTGTCGGAAGGGAAAGAGCGGAGCGTTTGCCTTCTTTGCGTTTGGCGGACGTCTGGAGGTTAACTTGCCGTCCAGGGTCAGGGCGTCGCGGTCTTCCCTTCGGTCTTGAATTCAGGCGGTGTCTCTATGGGGAACCTCCTTTCTTATTTCTGCATTTATGATAGTACAAAACCAGGAGGTTTACATTAAAAATACTTGACAACTTTGTGAAGTCGGCTATGCGCTATTCGGAGGGCGGCGGGTGAGCAGATACACCAATTCGTAGTGCAAAGGATACAGGGGCAGCAGGTCGGCGCGATAGGCCTTACCCGCATAGTCCCGCATCAGTTCACGCGCACGCATCAGCACGGCACGGTCCCAATTCAACGGCAGAGACAGCAACTCGGCGATCATGGGAGCGGGCGGCCTGCCCGTCAGCCGATGATACTCGCGGAATTGCAACTGCCAGGCGTCCAGCTCGCCGTGGACCGAGAGCGCATTCAGCAAGCCCTGTTGCAGATGGCGCACTTCGTGAATCACCATCGTCAGCAGGCCGGGGTCAGCCACGGGCATGCTGCGGGTGTAATGCGCCAGGTTAAGCTCGATGCTCTTCCACGGCGTCCAGAAAGCACCCACATGCCGACCCACCCTTCGGAAGCCAAGGCGGGTGCGGTGACGGCGCAGATAATCGGCAGCCAAACGTCCCTCCGCGCCGCAGGCATCGAGGGCGGCGTACAAGGTATCGGTCCAGGGGGCAGGCTCGGGCGTGGACATCAGTTTTTCAACGCCTCATCCATCAAGGTGCGTACAAAGCCGACCAAGTCAGCCAGGCCCGAACCGTCGAGGCTCATGTCGTCGAGGGTCACGGACCACGGCCGCCCGTCGCCGCGCTCCAAGGATAGGTCGTACACGAAACAATCGGCGCATACCGCAGGCGACCTTACCTCAAGGTAATCCATCTGAGCAAGCAGGGACTCCAGGCGGACCAGGTCGTCGTCGGCGAGTTGCAGGGTCACGGTCCGCCCCGCGCGTTCATCGGTCACAGACATCTGGCCGCTGTTGGATATCTCCACAGAACGACGCAGGCCCATGATCCCGCCCGCCTGGGTCATGCGCAAAGACCAGTCACCCGGGGGTGCGGTTGTCGGCATAGGCGAGGGGACGTCCGTGACGGGCGGGGCGCAGGCGGCCAGACCGAGGGCCGCCAGGAGCAGGAGCCAAACGAAACGCGGCATGGGATTCTCCTTTTTCAATCTCAGATTGCAGGACGATTCTGCGTCCCGTTTTGTTCTGGCGGAGTTGGATAGCACTTGATAGTCCAATCGGGTACAATTTTACCAACACAGGAAAAAAAGGAACCTTTTTATGCGAGAAGTCGCTGTTTTAGGAATTGGCCAGACGGTCGTCGACGAACACTGGGAGAAATCCATGCGCGAGATCGGCGGCGAGGCCGCTTTTGCCGCCCTGCAAGACGCGGGCGTCAAGCAAGTGGATGCGCTCTACGTGGGCAACATGCTCTCGCCCCTCATCAACGGGCAGAACCATTTGGGCGCGTTCTTCTCGGACTGGATCGGGCTGTGGGGGCAGGAAGCCGTCAAAGTAGAGGCCGCCTGCGGCTCGGGCGCAGCCGCCTTCCGCGCGGGGCTGATGGCGGTCGCCTCGGGTGAGGTCGAGTCCGCACTGGTGATGGGCGTCGAGAAAATGACCGACAAGGCAGGCCACGACGTGACCGCCGCCCTGGCCACCGCTGCCGACGCCGACTACGAAGTGGAACAGGGTGTCTCCTTCGTGGGCCTGAACGCGCTGGTGATGCGCCGCTACATGCACGAGTACGGCTGGCAGCATAACGACTTTGCGCCTTTCCCGATCAATGCGCACGCCAATGCCCTGCACAACCCCTACGCGCGCCTACACGAGAAGGTCACGCCCGAGAAATTCGAGCGGGCCAGCATGGTGGCCACGCCCATCAGCCTGCTGGATGCCTCGCCGACGGGCGACGGCGCGGCGGCGGCAGTACTCGTGCCCGCAGAGAAGGTGGCGCACCTGACCAGCCGTCCGCGCGTGAAGGTGGCGGGGTCCGCTTCGGCCACCGACACGATCGCCATTCACAGCCGCCGCGAGCCCCTGTTCCTACAGGCAGCCTACTCCTCAGCCAAACGCGCCTATGAGATGGCGGGCGCGGCCCCCGAGGATATCGACGTGTTCGAGATCCACGATGCCTTCTCGATCATGGCAGTGTTGTCGCTGGAGGCCTGCGGGTTCGCGGAGCGCGGCCAGGGCGTGCGCCTGGGCCTGGATAACGAGATCGGCCTCACTGGGCGCATTCCCGTCTGCACCCGCGGCGGACTCAAGGCGCGCGGCCACCCCGTCGGCGCGACGGGCATGTACCAGATCGTGGAGGTGGTCCAGCAATTGCGCGGCGAGTGCGGCCCCACCCAGGTGGCCGACGCGCGGGTCGGCATGGCCCAAAACATCGGCGGCTCGGGCGCGACCATCCTGACGCACATCCTGAAGAGCGGTTAAACCTGCCGCCGCCCAGGCGGGCGGCGGTATTCACAGCAGGGCTAGGACTTTTGTACACCCCCGCGCAGCGCGCCTGACAGTTGCCTGATTCTCTGGGATGATTTATACTTTAATTAACCTTACAAATTTGCAAGGAGGTTGCGATGGCTGAACGCAGACAAGACAACAGGCGACAATTCTCCTACTACATGCGAATCATCGACGAGTCGAACGGCCAGTTGTTGGGGCACCTGACGGATATCAGCACGGGCGGCTTCAAGCTGGACTGCCAGAAACCCATCCCCCCCAATGTGCGCTACGTCCTGCACATCGACCTGAACCGCGAGATCGCGGACAAACAGTTCATGATCTTTTCGGCGATCAGCCGCTGGTGCATGGAAGACCGCATCGACCCGACGGCCTACAACGTGGGCTTCCAGATCCTGGAGATGATGCCCGGCGACCTGGACATCTTCGTGCGCATGTTCGAGGTGTACGGCACGAGCCAGGACAGCCAGTCGAAAAAGTCGAAGTTCGATTACCTCTGGCGCTAGCCGCAGGAATATGGCGCGCAAACAAGCTGCGCCATTCATAACAAAAATGCAAAAATCCCGTCAAGGCGATTGACGGGATTTTGTCATACAGGTATAATCGTTCTTCGGCATTATCATAAACTAACATGCAGGAGAAGAACGATGGCTACAACCGACTCCGCGCTCGTGAGCGCGATCGAACCCAAGACCAAACTCAGTGGAAAGGTAGTCAAGACCACCCTTGCCGGCGCTCTTGTGGACGTCGGCAATGTTTTGCCGGGCGTGATCCACATTTCGCAGCTGCAGAAAGACGCAGTCAACAAGGTCGAGGATGTGGTCAAGGAAGGCCAGACCGTGGACGTGTGGGTGCGCCGCGTGAAGAAAGACCGCATCGAGCTGACCATGATCGAACCGCTCGGCCTGGAATGGCGTGAGATCCATCCCGACATGGTCGTGAAGGGCAAGGTCGTGCGCATCGAAACCTACGGCGCCTTCGTGGATATCGGCGCGGAGCGCCCGGGCCTGGTGCACGTCAGCGAACTGACCCGCGGCTACGTCAAGACCCCCAACGAAGTCGTCAAGGAAGGCGACGAAGTGGAAGCCAAGGTGCTGGATGTGGACCGCCGCAAGCGCCAGATCCGCTTGAGCATGAAGGCCATCCTGCCCGAACTCGCGGAAGAGGAAAAGCCCGAACGCGAGGAGCGCAAGGAACGCAGCGGCGGCAAGCGCCGCGGCAAGAAGCAGCAGGAAGAAGTGTACGAGATGGAGGCCGAGCCGGTCTCCAGCGAACCCGAGATGACCGCGATGCAGATCGCGTGGATGCAGGCCCAGAGCCGCGCCAAGAGCCGCAGCCAGCAGCAGAAGGCCAAACGCAAGTCTGGCGCGTCGCAGGAGAGCGAAGACATCTTCAACCGCACGCTGGAGAAGCGCCTGCCCACCGGCGGGTAAGTCTCTGGCACAAGAACGAAATCAAAGAGCGGCCCCCTGGTCAGGGTCCGCTCTTTTTTTCTCGGCGGCGATGGGGGTCAAACCAGCGTGTCGCTCAAGTAACGGGCGTAGGCTTCGGGGCGGATGAACAACAGGATGAAGATCGATGAGAAGAATCCGCCCAGGTGCGCCCAATGGTTCACACTGTAACTCTCATGGGTTAGCAGGACGACGATGGCGGGGATAATCTGCGCGCCAACAAAATACAGCACCACCCACAACGCGCGGATACGCGGCCAGAGCGGCACGAACGGAATGATCATGACAAATGTACGGATGCGGCCAGACGGATATAGCAGCAGGTATGCGCCCATCACCCCAAAGATCGCTCCGCTGGCGCCGATACCCGGCAGCAATTTATCGTGCAGGACGAGGGTGAAGAGCAGGTTGGCCGATGTGCCTGCCAGGAGGTAAAAGGCCAGGAAGCGCCAGGGACCGCAGGCATCCTCCACACGGCGGCCAAAGACCCAGAGCGGCAGCATGTTGAACAGCAGGTGCGACCAATCGCCGTGCAGGAAGATGGATGTGAAATTGGAGACCACGCCCGGCCCGCTGGCATGCGTGACCAGGTAGGGCGTCAGGCCAAACAGCATGTAGAAGGTCCAGGTGCGCTGCACGAAGGCCGTGACCAGGATGTGGATGGAGACATTGACAGCGATCAGCAGGAAGGTCGTGAACGGGAAGAAAGAATAACGATTGGGCTCGGTGTCGTTGATGGGCAGCATGGCGGCTCCGCGCTACCAGGGATAAGCGGGGATCTTGAAATTCTGCAGGCGGGCCACGGCGTCGCCAAGCAGTGCCAGGATCGGGAAGACGATCAACAACCAACCCGACGCGCCCGCCATGGAACGGGCAAACCTGGATCCCCGAGAATTTTCCTCCTGGAACAACCATTTCCAAAGCGGGTTGCGCGCATTGACCTCGGACAGGGCCACCAGGAAACTGCCAAAGCCCACCACGGGGATGCCCAGCCACAAATACCAGGCGGGATAGGAAAAGAAGGTCCAGCCGACCTGCACCAGCACCAGCGAGAGATACAACAGCGGCCAGCCCAGCGCCATGCGCACGACGCTCCAAGTGGGCGCGACGTAGGCGATGCGCTCATTCTGCAGGCCTTCGATGCGGACGATCTCCTTGTAGATGCGGTCGAACTGACGCGGGTCTTTCGTGCGCGAGGCCAGGTTGCGGAGAGTCTCCAGCGCCTGGTTGAACTGGCCGTCCATCTCTTGATGCCTGGCCAATTCCCAATCGGAGAGAGGAGGGTCGGCAGGGCGGGATGGGGGCTCGGTAACGGAGTCCAGTTTCAGGGCAGATGGGTGCGCCGCCTCCTCCAGGCGGGCCATTTGATTCTGTTCTTCCAGCAATTGGGCCAGGTAAGCCCGCACCCTATCGTTGGACGGGTTGATGGTCAGGATGTTCTCACAGGCAATGACCTTGTCGTCGAGCGAATCGACCAGGCCCGAGAGCCACATCCAGGCCATCTCATTCTGCGGGTCGCCCTCCACCACTTCGATCAGCAGGTCGCGCGCCTCCACCTTCCGCCCTTCGCGCGCCCACGCAATCGCCTGTCGAAGCTGGTCAGAGGAAGACATTTTGTTTTCCTAACCGCCCTGTGCGGCCAGTTCCTGAAGGAACTTTTCCTTGTTGGCGGAACGGGCGGTCTTGCCGCTGGAGGTCTTAACGATCCATTTGGGTCCCACCACTTTGACGTGCCGCAGGGCGACGGCGGAGTTCTTCGTCACGTGCAGGCGGATGGCGTCGGCCACCTTCTGGCGCTCGGCTTCCTCCTCCGAATCGACCTCGGCGATAATGACTACTTCCTCGGTGCCCTGCTCCTCGTCGAACAGGCCGAAGGCCACCGAGCGGCCCGCATGGACACCTGGCACCTCGTAAGTGAGCGACTCGAGGTCCTGCGGATACACGTTCTTGCCGCCGACGATGATCATGTCCTTTTTGCGGCCCGAGACGAAGACCTCGCCGCCCGAAACGTACCCGTAATCGCCCGTGAAATACCAGCCGCCGACCAGCGCCTTTTCGGTGGCGTCTGGACGGTTGTAGTATTCGGTCAACATGCAATCGCTTTGCAGAATGAGTTCGCCGATGACACGCTCAGGCAGGTCTACGCCCTTTTCGTCCACCACGCGGACGCGCGTATTGGAGAGAGGCTTACCCGAGGACATCATCTTCATGGCGGGACGGCCATCGAAGGGAGCCCTGGCCACGCGCTCGACCATGAAGGCTTCACGGTCAAGCTCCTCGACAGCAGGCGGCTTCGTCAAATCGGACTGGGTCACGCCGAAGACGTTTTCCGCCATCGCGTAGGAAGCCTGCAAGGCCTCACGACGCAGACCGTATGAGTTGAACTTCTCGTAGAAGGCCTGATGGCTCTCCCAGCGGACAGGCTCGGAGCAGTTGATGATCGCGCGCCAGGTGGAGAGGTCCACGCCTTCGAGATTGCGCTCCCGAATCTTCTGCGCGCAGAAGTTGTAGGCAAAATTGGGCAGCCAGGAGAGCGTGCCTTTGTATTTGCTCACCGAGTGCATCAACTTGTAGGGCGCGCGCACCCAGTCAAACGGGGAGCTCAGCACGAGCGTGATACCTGACAGGATCGGCATCAGGAAGCCTGCGATCAATCCCATGTCGTGATAGAGCGGCAGCCAGGAGACGACCACATCCTCGGCATTGAGGTTTAGGGCGGCGCCATAAGCGTCCAGTTGGTTGAAGACCGCCTGATGCGCCAGGGCTACGCCTTTTTGCAGGCCCGTCGTGCCCGAGGAATGCTGGAGCAGGACGATATCGGTGGGCTGGCGCTGGAAGCCAGAGAGCGCCTCGAAATCGGGATCGGCCTGCGGTTCG
>CALLJA010000241.1 GCA_938008865.1 uncultured Anaerolineales bacterium | reverse complement strand
TCGGGGTCGGCGGAGGCCAGCGGCGAGAGCAGCACCGCCAGCAGGGACACGATCACGCCCGCGGCGACCCAGCCGCCTCCACCTTTCTCGGCGGTGGCTTTTTGTCCCAGCAGGTCGGGGCGGGTCTGTTCGATGAAGGCCAGGGCGGCCACGGTGATGACCGCTTCGCCCAGGCCGATCAGCACATGCACGCCCAGCATGGCCGGGATCACGATCTGCAATTGGGCCGCGCCGCTCAACCACAATTGCAGCGAGGTTATCAGGGCGGCGGCAACGACTGCCAGCCAGGCGGCTCCGCCCGCCACGGCCAGGCGGATGGCCTTGCTCTGGTTGAGAACGCTGCGATACAGCCCATATCCGATCATGGCGGTCAACAGGCCCATGTTGAAGATGTTGGCGCCCATGGCCAGCAGGCCGCCATCCTGGAAGAGCAGGCCTTGCAGGGCGATGACCGCGGTCATGACCAGTACTGAGGCCCACGGTCCCAGCACGATGGCCGCCAGCACGCCGCCCAGGAAGTGACCCGAGGTGCCGCCCATCACGGGGAAGTTCAGCATCTGCGCGGCGAAGATGAAAGCGGCCATGATGCCCATCAACGGGACCTGCTTCTCGCCCAGCGATTTGTTGGTCTTCGAGATGGCCAGGCCCACGGTGATGGCGGTGATGGCCCAGAAGACCAGCGCGATCACCACGCTGAGAAAACCGTCTGGAATGTGCAGGGGAGCGGGGGAATACAACATTTCAATCTCCTTTTTGTGGCTGACATTCGGGGCACAGGCCGAACAACGTGACGTGGCTGGAGTCCAGTTTGTAGCCCGTGGACGACGCAAGTTGTTTGTATAACTCTTCCAGGGGAGTATGGTCGATCTGCATTGCGCCTCCGCAATGACGGCAGACCAGGTGATGGTGATTGGCTTCAGCCAGTTCATACACGATCCTGCCGTTGCCCGTATGCGCGGCCAGCACAAAACCATTTTCAGCCAGAAAATCCAGTGTACGGTAGACGGTGGGTTCGGTCAGCCCGGGCAAGTCCACGCGGGCCCGCTCGTAGACTTGCGACGGGGCCAGGTGTCCGCCTGTGTGGCGCAACACGTGCAGGATGACCATGCGCTGGGGGGTGGCGCGAAATCCGCGCGTGCGGAGTTGGGGGGCAAATTCATTCACACAACTCATCTTGTCCAAATCTCTTATTACAAGTTTTTGTAATTGTACTCTTTATCCTGTCGGCTGTAAGTGCAGTATTCTTACCGATATGGGCTTGCAAAAGGTATCAAAAACCCTGTGCGGAGTTTTCCACACAGGGTCAATTTGGAATTCAGAGAACTCCACTTCTGGGCCGTTGCAAGGGTCTGCAAACTCACCTTGCAGATTCCGATCAAGGTTCCCAGCGGAAGGGCAGCAGCGCGTAAAGATACGGGCGTCCGCCAACATATTCGAATCCGACCAGCCAGGTTAGCCAGTCCATGTTGCCGTTGGGCTGGGTCCCGCCGAAATAAATCGAGTAGTAGTTGGCGGCGTAGGGCCAGGTGGCCTGATAGGTAGTGCCGCCGACCTGGACCTGGTCGCAGGTCAGGGTGTAGGCGGAGTTGAACAGTTTCAGCAGGTCGGGAATGATGACCTGGTGAAAGGCACCGACGGTGGGCAGGCCGCTGCCGGGCGCGTCGCCCCAGTCCACCTGGAAGGTGGAGTCGAACAGGAACCTGGCGTGGGCCTGGTCGTAAGTCACAGTGCGGCCGTCGCGATAGTAGCGCACCTCCATGCCGTGCAGCGGACTGACCAGCGAAGCCAGTTGCGCGCCGTTGGAAGTTTGCAGGGCGGTCTTCAAGGTCTCGATGACCGACGTCACCTGCGGGTCGGCGCAGAAGGTGGCCGCAGGCACGGGTGTCACCCCGCCAACGCTGGATGGGTTGGGTGCGGTGGCGGGCACGAACACCCCGGTCACGGTAGGCAGCACCATCGGTGTGGCCGTCAGGGTGGGCAGGGCCACGGTCGGAATGGACAGGGTCGGGCTGGGAAGCGGCAGCGGCGTGGACGTGGGGGTGGGGGCGCTGTTCGGCAGGGAGCAGCCCGTCAGCAAGACCAGGGCCAGCAATCCGCTCAGGAATCGGGTTTTCATCGAAAGCCTCCTCTCGTGGCTATTGACAATTATAGTGGATGGCATATAATCGGCCAAAACAAACGCAAGGACGAGGACGAGTACGTTCCAGACGACGGTATAGAGAGCAGGCGGAACGCGGTGAAAGACCTGCCCGAGACGATGGAACCGAATGGACCTCCGAGCCGCAAGGTGAACGCCGAGGCAAGTAACCGATGCCGGGTTGCCCCCGTTACAGGGCTAGAGTATAAGCCGATTTGGCCGTACTCGAAAGAGTGAAGCTGGTTCCCGTTGCATCACAACGGGATTTTTTTATGGCTTCATTTGGGTGGCACCACGGATGCGACAGCGTTCGTCCCATGTTGGGATGAACGCTGTTTTTTTGTTTGGACCAAAAAGGAGAAGAGATGGACCCGAACCTCACCCCCGAACCCGAGACCACGCCCCTGCAGGAGCGCATGGACGGGAACCTCGAAGACAACTCGCGCCCCGCCGAGCAGATTTTGAGAGAGCAGGGCGGCGAGCGGAACCCTCCCGCCGTCTTCGTGCCGTAGCCGCCGACCAAACCCATATCGAAGGAGTATCCCATGTCCGACCAGACCCGTTTCCTCTTGAACGAGACCGACCTGCCGAAATTCTGGTACAACGTCCAGGCCGACAGCCCGGTGCCGCCGACCCCCGTCCTGCACCCGGGCACGCTGGAGCCGGTCACCCCCGATTTCCTATCCGTGCTGTTCCCGATGGAATTGATCATGCAGGAGATCGCAAGCGACCGCTTCATCCCGATTCCCGAGGAAGTGCGCGAGATCTATAAGTTGTATCGTCCCACCCCGCTGATCCGCGCCCGCCGTCTGGAGCAGGCGCTCGGCACGCCCGCGCACATTTACTACAAGTACGAGGGTGCTTCTCCCTCGGGCAGCCACAAATCCAACACGGCCATCCCGCAGGCCTTCTTCAACAAGGTGGCTGGGACCAGGGCCCTGACCACCGAGACCGGGGCGGGGCAGTGGGGCTCGGCGCTCTCGATGGCCTGTCAGATGTTCGGCCTTGACCTGGAAGTGTATATGGTCAAGGTTTCATACAACCAGAAGCCGTATCGCCGCATCTTGATGGAGACCTTCGGCGCGCAGGTCTTTGCCAGCCCCACCGACCGCACCAACTATGGCCGTTCGGTGCTGGCGCAGAATCCGAACAGCCCGGGCTCGCTGGGTATTGCCATCTCGGAGGCGGTGGAGGTGGCCGCAGCTTCGGGTGGCGCAAAGAAATACAGCCTTGGCTCGGTGCTGAACCACGTGCTGCTGCACCAGACTGTCATTGGCGAAGAGGCCCTCAAGCAGATGGACCTGGCCGGTGAATATCCAGACGTGGTCTTCGGCTGCGTAGGCGGCGGCTCGAACTTTGCGGGCATCGCCTTCCCCTTCCTGCGCGAGAACCTGAAGAACGGAAAGCGCACGCGCCTGGCAGCCGTCGAGCCGACCGCGACCCCCTCGCTGACCAAAGGTACCTACACCTTCGATTACGGCGATACGGCCAAAATGGCCCCCGTGGTCAAGATGCATACCCTCGGGCATGACTTCGTGCCGCCCTCCATCCACGCGGGCGGACTGCGCTATCACGGCATGGCGCCGATGGTCAGCGCCCTGGTGGACGCGGGCCTGGTCGACGCGGTGGCCGTCCCGCAGAAGGCCACCTTCGAGGCGGCCATCCAGTTCGCGCGCGCCGAGGGCATCGTGCCTGCGCCCGAGTCTTCGCACGCTATCCGCGCCGCTATTGACGAGGCGCTGGACGCCAAGGCTAAGGGTGAGAAGCGTGTGATCCTGTTCAATCTATCGGGACACGGCAACTTCGACATGACCGCCTACGAGTCGTACCTGGGCGGAAAATTGGAGGATTACGAATACCCCGCCGAGGCTGTTGCCGACGCGATGGGACGTCTGCCCAAAGTGACGCTGCCTGCGTAAATCATAAAAGGCCCGACTCAAACGAGTCGGGCCTTTTATTTTGCAGGGATCATTCTTCGCCGAAGGCGATGACCACGATGTGCTGGTTCAGGAAGGCGGGCGTTTCAGCGCCCGGCACGATCTGGCCGAGCGTATAGCCTCCTGCAATGGGCACATGCGGACCGAGCATATCCTGCACGGCGGCTACTTCGGCGCCCGGGTTGGCCTTGAGCAGCATCTGCCAGGCCGTATCCACCAGCACCAGGGCGAAGGCGGGTTTGGCACTGCCCAGGCCGATCAGGGCCTGCTGGGCGGCTTGCTGGGCGGCCTTCTCACAATCGGAGCGGGTGCCGACCAGCACGAAGGCGTCGATGCCATCGCGTACGGTGCCGTTCATGCGGAAACTGCCGTCTGCTTCCACGCGGATCGGGGCGCGGATGACCATCGTCTCGCCCTGTTCCACGCCGAGCGGGTACAGGCGGGCCAGGTGGCTGAGCGGCGGGAAGGCCCATTCGCGGGCAGGGAAGCCGAACAATCCAGCGTAGGTCTCGGAGGCGGGGCGTCCCTCCAGCGTGCGCAGCCAGAAGCCGCGCGAGCGCGTGACACGGAACTGGCTGCCAACGGGATTCCACCCGTGGGCCGACCCGATGCCGACCTTCAGGTTGCCGTGCAGCAGGGCGGCGGTTAGCGCGCCCGAACCGGTCTGCACGCCAGACATAAGATAAGTGCTGCCCGTGTGCAGGTCGCCGCTGGAAAGCGCGCCCGCCAACGGCAGGGACGCGGATGAGAGCCCGGCACATAATTGCTCCGCGTCGCCGTTGAAGCCGTCCGCGAAGAGCAGCAGGGATTGCGGCTCGTTGCGAGCGCCGGCCAGGCTCATTAAACGGGAGGCGGTTTCGCGTCCAGATTGGGCGTAGCCAGGCATCCAGTGCGATTCGGCCTGGAAGTCTCCGCTCAACAGGGCCACCACCACCGAGTGCGGATGCAATCCCTCGGAGGTGAGGCCGGCCGGGGCGCTGAATCCGATCAGCGGGGCCTCGCCTAGCAGGCTCGATACGCCGCTGGCGACCTCACGCGGCTGGTATTGGTGCGAGGATATGACCAACCCGAGGCTGGGCGTGGCTGCGCCCAGGCGGTTCAGCGCCTGGTGGGCGGCTTGTAATCCCGCTTCGCGGCCATCGAGGGCCTGGGCGTGTCCAACAGAAGCAAGCAGGGTCATGGGTTATCCTTCCGCAACTGGAACCGTGAAATGGAAGGTGGTGCCTTTGCGGTATTCACTCTCAAACCAGATGCGCCCGCCCTGCATCTCGACCAGGCTCTTGGTGATATTGAGGCCCAGGCCGGTGCCGGGCGCTTCACGGGCCTTCGAGTCGTCGGAGCGGAAGAACTTTTGGAAGATCTTCGCCTGGTCCTCGGCGCTGATGCCGATGCCGTTGTCCTTGACCCACAGATGTACCACCCGGCCTGCGCCATCTGGATCCCACAAGTTGGCGGTCTCTTCCGCGCCGACCTGGACGACCCCGCCTTCGGGCGTGTACTTGTGGGCGTTGCTGACCAGGTTGGTGAGCACCTGTCCCACGCGGGTGCGGTCGGCCCAGACCGGTGGAAGTTTGGCGGGCAGGTCCAGTTCGATGGACTGTTTCTTGTCTTCGATCTGGCGTTTGGTGGAACGCAGTACTTCGTCCACCAGGTCGGCCACGGGCATGGCCTTGAAATCGAGGCGCAGGCGTCCCGCCTCGATCTTGGAGTTGTCGTTCAGGTCCGAGACCAGCGTGGACATGCGCTCGACGTTCGAGCGTATGGTGTTGAGGAAGTTGGACTGCATGTCGTTGATGCCGCCCACTGCGCCGCTGGCGAGCAACTCGGTGTAGCCTTTGATGGAGGTCATCGGGTTCTTCAACTCGTGCGCCACGAACGACACGAACTCGCTCTTGGCCAGGTTGGCGCGCTGCACCTCGCCGTACAGTTGCGCGTTCGAGATGGCGATGGCGGCATGGTCGCTCAGGCGGTTGAGGAAAGCTAGGTCTTCCTGCGAGTCGCTGGTGCTTTCGAGCAGGATTAGACCGATGACCTGCGCCTCGCGGCGGATCGGGATGATGACCTGCGTATGCGCCCCAGGCAGAACGCCCCGCCCAGTGCCGCCGCCCGCTGCCAGGGCCGCGCGCTGGGGCTGGCCTGTCTCCAGGGCAACCTTGAAGCCTGGCAGCTGCATACGTGTGATCTGGTCGGTGAGAGAGACAGGACGTTCTTCGTAGCCTTGCTCGGCCATGATGATGAGGTGGTTCTCCTCCAACATGCCGATCAGGCCCGCCTCGGCGCGGGACTGGCGCAAGGCCCAGTCGAGCGTGATGCGCATGGCGCGGTCGGTTTCGAGGCTGGCGTTCAACTCGCGGTCGATGCGCTGCATGACCTGCAGTTCCTCCACGCGGTTGGCCAGTTCGAGGTCGGTCAGGGTGTAGAGACGGGCGTTTTCCATGGCCACCGAGGCCTGGCCCGCAAAGGCGGTCAGCAGGGTTTGGTCCTCTTCGACGAAAGGCAGCCCGTCGCGGCGGTTGACCACTTCCACCACGCCGATCACGCGTCCCTTGGCTTGCAGTGGGACGGCCATGATGGAGCGGGTGACGAAACCCGTCTGCTGGTCGGTGTTGAAGCGGGTGGGGGAGGTCTGGGCTTCGTTCTCGATGATTGGGCTGCGCGTCTGCACGGCGCGCCCGACGATGCCGCTGCCCGGGGGCAGGCGCTGACCGACCAGGTTGGCGGCCACTGGGCCCACGGTCACTTTGAAGACCAACTCGCCGGTCTGCTCGTCCACGAGGAACAGGCTGCCCGCTTCACAGTTCAAAATGGACACGGCGCTTTCGAGCATGTTCTGGAGTAGGGGTTCCAAGTCCAGCGTCCCGGTCAACTGGCGGGTGATCTCATTCAGCGTGGAGAGTTGGTGGGCGCGCTGCTGGGTCTCGGAGAGCAGGCGGGCCTTGACGATGGCGCCCGCGGTCTGGTCTGCGATGGCTTGCAGGAGCTGCAACTGGCTTTGAGTGTAAGTAACGCTTGTGTCGCGGTTGCCGATGCTCAATACGCCGATGGTCTCGGCGGCGGCGTTGAGCGGCACGCCGATCCAGGCATACACGCCGTCGAAAGAGGCGGTCACATTGCGGGTCTGGCACTCGCGGAAGTAATCCTGCGTCAGAACCGGGCGGCCCTTGCGGATGATATCGGGGGTTAGTCCGCTGTTGGGCGGCAGGGGCAGGTTCTCGCGTTCGCGCAGGCGTTCGTTGTCTTCCACGCAGAAGCCGTAGTAGTAGAAATCATTCTGTCGATTGTAGAGCGTGATGTGGAAATGCGTGAGCGGGATAATCTGTGCGGTTTGCGCGTTGATCAGTTCCAGTACGTCGTCGAAGGTGAGCGTGACGTTGATGCCCTGCGAGACGCGCACCAACGCGTCGGTTTCGAGGATACGGCGCTCGAGGTCGGCCACGGTTTGCACGCGTTCGACGCCCACCGAAGCCTGGTCACTGATGTTTTCCAGGAAGGTCAGGTCTTGGGGCGTGTAAGGCTGGCCCGAGCGGCGCGGTCCCAACGCCAGCCAGCCGGTGGGCAGGTTGCCTTTGCCGGGCAACGAAAGGAACAGGCGCGCACCGAGTAGGTCGAGACGCGCTTTTTCGGGCTCCAACACGGGTGGCAGGGAGGTGCCGTCAAGGTACAGGGGCAGGTGCTCTTTGGCGAAATAGTGCGCCAGGGGGCTGCCCGACCCGAAACGGATATCGCTGGTGGGGCGGCCATCGTCCCCGCTCAAGGCGGCGAACTGGTCGTTGATCTTGTCGTACACGTAGATATGGATCCGCTCAGGGGCCAGGGACGAATTGATCTGTTCGCGCAGGATCTCGGCGATCTTGTTCAGGTCGAGCGCGGTGGTCATCTCGTGGCTGAACGCGGAGATACGCTCGGCGTAGGCGCGCTGCCCGCGGAAGAAGCGCGCATCCACCAGGGTTTGCAGGCGGGTGCGGACCGGTTCCAGCACGAGCACCACCACAAAGACGAACACACCCACCCAGGCGTTGGTCGGCGGCACGGACGAAAACGCCAGGAAGATCAGGCTGATGGTGCTGGCCACCAGCCCGTAGGCTACCACGATGATGAAAGCCAGGCTGCCGTACACCAGCGCGCTGCGTGCCCAGGCATCAGTGCTCAAGAATCGGAAGCGCAGAATGGTGTAGCCGATGGACGCAGGGAAAAGCACGATGGGCAGGAACAGGATGGGGGAGAATTGGAACAGGTCCCACGGAGAGGTCACCAACCATACAGTGATCGGTCCCAGCCCGAGCATGGTTCCCGCCAGGATCATCTGGGCCTGGGCGCGCACCACCGGTGACTGGGCCTTGAAACGCTGATAGATGTTCATGCCGAGGAAGAGCAGGACCGCCGCCCCCACGAACAGGAAGATATAAAGCCAGGCTGCAAAGTAGGCTGTGGGCCGCTGCAGGTCGTAGATCGTCGGGTAGGCGTTGATGAACAGGCCCAGCGCGATGTACAGGCCCACCCAGCGCAGGTATGGACGCCCGACCACCCAGCGCAATTCCTGCGGGAAGGACAGCGCCAGGTCGATTAGCGCGCCGCCGGCCACGGCTGCCGCAAAGGTCCACAACAGCGATAGGGTATGTGTGGTGTACAGATCAAAAAAGGTGGTGGTGACGATGGATAGCGAGGAGGCGAACAGCGAGAAGGAACGCCCGGCCTGTTCACTGCGGCGCAGGCCGAAGGTCCACAAACTGATGACCAGGAAGATCAACCCGATGGTCATCGGCAGGATGAAGTAGGAGGTTACGTCTGAGGATGGGAAACTGTTCAATCGGACGGTCAAGTCCTGCGTGCTCCCATCCGCCTTCCGCAGCGCGACGTGAACATCCTCTCCCGCAAAGTTGCCGCGCAGGAGTTCCATGATCTCGCGGCTCGAACGCACGGGCGTGTCTTTGACCGCGACGATCTGGTCGCCGGGCTTGGCCCCCTGTGCATATAGACTCCACTCTTCGGACGAACCCGAGGGAACGGCCCCGTTGACGACCAGGGTGGCTTCGGTCAGGATGCCGGGGAAGGGCGTCCTGATCCACGGGAGGGCGAGGAAAATGGCCGCCAGGAAGGCCGCAACGGCCAGCGCCTGATAGGAGAACACGGCCGCCTGTAGCGTGCGATTGAGGAGCGTATTTGTCCGCTGCATGTCGTTTTTTTGTGAGTAGGATGAACCTTTCAGGGAATTTTACACTACTCCCACCCCGCTGAACTATGCTACTTTCATAACAAACAAGGCCCGCCCGGCGGACCAGGCAGGACAAAAAAAAGAAGCGGACTTCACAAGTCCGCTTCTTTGAAAAGAGTTAGATATCAAGGTTACGCACGGTCTTGGCGTGGGTCTGGATGAAGCGCCGGCGCGGGTCGACGGCGTCGCCCATCAGCATGTCGAAGGTGCGGTCGGCCTCGGCGGCGTCGTCCACGGTGACCTGTAGCAGGGTTCGGTTCTCGGGGTTCATGGTCGTCTCCCAGAGCTGCTCGGGGTTCATCTCGCCGAGACCTTTATAGCGCTGGATGCCAGCCTTCTCGCCGACTTCTTTAAGTAGTTTATCCTTTTCACTGTCGCTATAAGCGTATTTGACCTGGTTCTTGTAGGCCACGCGGTAGAGCGGCGGCTGGGCAATGAACAAGTGGCCCTGTTCGATCAGGTCAGGCATGTAGCGGAAGAAGAAGGTCAGCAGCAGGGTGCGGATGTGGCTGCCGTCCACGTCGGC
>CALLJA010000240.1 GCA_938008865.1 uncultured Anaerolineales bacterium | reverse complement strand
TTTTGGTGGGCACGCAGATGCTGGCCAAGAGCCTGGACCTGCCGCTTGTCACTTTTGTGGGTATCGTCCTGGCTGACGTGGGACTCAACCTGCCCGACCCCTTCGCAAGCGAGCGCGTCTTCCAGGTGCTGACGCAGGTGGCGGGGCGCGCGGGCCGCAGCGCGCGCGGCGGACAGGTGGTGCTGCAAACCTTCCAGCCCGAGAGCGCGGTCATCCAGGCGGCGGCGCGGCACGACTTCGAAGGCAACTATCGCGCAGAGTTGACTCAGCGCGAGCGGCTGGGTTATCCACCCTTTGGGCGGCTGGTGCGGCTCGAGATCCGGGACCAGGACGAGGGTCGGGCGGAGGCGGAAGCGTGCAAACTGGCCGACCAACTCTCCGCGTGGATTCGGTCCGAGCGGCGGGTCGAGACGGGGCTGATCGGTCCCGCGCCCGCCTTCTTCTCCAAAGTGGACGGCATCCACCGCTGGCAGCTCATCGTGCGCGGACCCGACCCCGTCGCCTTTCTGCGCGGGCGTGTTCCCAGCGGCTGGCGGGTTGAAGTGGACCCGATAAGTTTGCTATAATCAGGTGCATTCTTAGCACAGGAGGCAGCAATGCAGAGTTTTACCCGTGGTTGGTCTTTTCTTCAGCAAGCCTGGTCGATGGCCTTCAAGGATAAGGACCTGATCAAACCCTCGATCTATGCCTTGATCGTCGGCATGATCGTCTCGGTGATCGGTATCATCCCCATCGCGCTGGCGGCTTTCATCTTCGGCACGGAGGGTGTTGTTGCCCAGGCTATTCTTTTCGTGCTGGGCGCGATCCTGGTCTTTGTGCAGTTCGTGGTCAGTTACGTCTTCTCGGCCATGACCGTCTACCTGATCTACGGGTATCTGGCCGAGGGCGACGGCCGCATGGACAAGGCCTGGGCCATCGTGCGCCGCGATTTCTTCGACATCCTGACCCTGGCGGCGGTCTCGACCGTTGTCAACCTGCTGCGCCAATCCGCGCAGAAGAATCGCAAGGGACTGCTGGCGGGAGTGCTCCGCGCCGCAGCGGGCGCGCTCGAAGCCCTGTGGACCGAAGCGGCCCTGCTGGTGCTGCCTGCCATGATCATCGACGACCTGAACCTTAAGGATGGCCTGGCGCGCATCCTCAAGATCACCCGTGAGAACCTGCTGCTGGTGGGCATCAGCGCGGTGGGCGTCAACTGGGTGACAGGGTTGATCGGCTTTGGGCTGGGCATGATCGGCGCGGTACTCGGCTTTGGCGTGGGCTATGGCATCATCCTGGTGGCAGGCTCCGCCACATTTGGCATTGTCATCGGCATCGTGCTGGGCGCGCTGATCTTTTTCTCCTTCGTGATGGTGGCCAGCGTGATCAGCACCTATACGGGTACCGCCTACCACACCTGCCTGTACATCTGGGCCCGCGAGACCGAGAAGGCCCGCGCCCAGGGACAGACCTCCGCTGTGGCTGCGCCCGCCCCGCTGGCGGCCGTGCTGGGTTAGTATGCAGCCCGAACGCCGTCGTGAGTTGGTAACTTGGGAGGAAGTGGACCGCCTGGTGGACCACCTCCTGCCGCAGTTCAAGCGCGAGTTCACCGCCATGGTGATGATTACGCGCGGGGGTATCGTGCCGGGCGGGATGCTGGCCGAGGCCATGGACATCACGCATGTGCTGACTGCCGCCGTCGATTTCCCCGCCGAGTCGCTCCAGCAGAAGAGCCTGATGGCTTGGCCCGAGTTCATCCAGTTCCCCGCCGACGACAAACTGCGCGGCCGCCCGACCCTGATCGTAGACGACGTGTGGGGCTCGGGGCGCACCATCACGGCCGTCAAGAACCGCGTCTCGGCGGCGGGCGGATTCCCCGAAACCTGTGTGTTGCACTACAACCCGTACCGCAGCCTGTTTGGCTCGGTCCGCCCTGATTACTACGCCGCCGTCACCGACGCCTTCATCGTCTATCCGTGGGA
>CALLJA010000239.1 GCA_938008865.1 uncultured Anaerolineales bacterium | reverse complement strand
GCGGTATCTTCGTATTCTCCCACCCGCCCGGGCAGGTTGCCTGCGTAGACGAAGCGCAGCCCGGCCTCGCGCCCGATGTCGGCGGCGCGCTGGAGCGTGGCCGCGTCGGTGTCCGCAGGGTCGGTCATTTTGTAATCCTTGTGGAAGGCGGTCACGTGCCAGGGGATGTCGGGCGAGAGGCCCGCCAGGAAGCGGGCAGTCTCCCACAAGTCCGCGTTGGAGTCGTTGAAGCCGCGCACCACCAGCGTGACCACCTCCACCCACAATCCCATTTCGTGCGCGCGGCGGATCCCATCCAGCGTGTTCTTGAGCACCCCGCCCAGAGAGCGGTACTTCTTGTCGTCCATGCACTTCAGGTCCACCTTGTAGGCGTCGAGGTACGGACGCAGGTATTCCATGACCTCGGGCGTGTTGTTGCCATTCGAGACGTAGGCGCACTTCAGTCCCGCGGACTTGGCTTCCTTGAAGATCGCCACGGCCCACTCGCTTGTGATGAGCGGCTCGTTGTAGGAAGACACCACCACCGAGGCTCTCGTCCGTTGGGCGGCCTGCATCACCTGGCTGGGAGAGATGCGGCGGATGAGGCCAACCGCCCCGTCGGAAGCCGGGTCGCGCAGGGCCTGCGAAGTAAACCAATTCTGGCAGTAGCCGCAATGGAAGTCGCAGCCCAGCATGCCGAAGGTCAGCGCGTTCGCGCCGGGCAGTACGTGATTGAAGGGTTTCTTTTCGATGGGATCGCTTTGCAGGGCCGCCACGTACCCGAACGGCACGCGCAGTTTTCCGCCCTCGTTGAAGCGCACCTGACAAATACCGCGTTTGCCAGGGCGGATCAAACAACGATGCCCGCAGGCCAGGCAGCGTACCGCGCCGTCAGCCTCGCGCGCAAACAATTCCCCTTCGACCGTTAAAGAATCTAGAATCTCAGCCGCAGAAGTCATATAATCAACCTATGCTTACCGTTGCCATTCAAGCCGGCGGACAGTCCTCCCGCATGGGCGAGGACAAGGCTCTCAAGCCCTTTCTCGGACGTCCGCTCATCCAGCGTGTGATCGAGCGCCTTCAGCCGATCGCAGACGAGTTGATCGTGACGACCAACCGTCCCGCCGAGTACGCCTTTTTACGCCTGCCGCTCTTCATGGACCTCAAGCCGGGCCGCGGCGCCCTGGGCGGACTCCACACCGCCATCGCCTCCGCCAAGTCGCCGCTGGTGGCGGTGGCCGCCTGTGACATGCCCTTCGCCAGCGCCGCGCTGCTCGAAACGGCAGCCCGCCTGCTCGTCGAGGAAAACCTGGATGTGGTCATCCCGCGTTCGGGTGAGGGGCTGGAGCCGCTGCACGCCGTCTATCGCCGCGAGACCTGTCTGCCCGCTATCGAGGCCGCCATCGAAGCAGACTTGTGGAAGGTCATCGCCTGGTTCCCGCAGGTCAGAGTCCGCGAACTGACAGCGGACGACGAGCGCGCCTTCTGGAACGTCAACACGCCCGAGGAGTTCGCCGAGGCTGAACGTCTGGCTAGCGGATGATCAGCACCGGGCAGGGGGCATGAGTCACCACCTTCTGGCTGGTGCTGCCCAGCACTGCGCCCGCAATGCGTCCCAGCCCACGCGAACCCATCACGATCACATCGCTGCTGCGCGTGACCGCCACGCTGATGATGGCCTCGGCTGGCGAGCCTTCAATCAACTCGGTATGGATTTCGGCGGGCGTCTCGCCTACTGCCTTGACCGCCGCTTCTAGAATGGCCTTTGCCTGAATCAGGCGCGCGTCGATGGCCTGTTGCAGATTGGGTTCGCCCAGGTAGGGAGGGATCGGTTCGTATGCGACGACGATACGGATGCGCTGGGATTTCATGGCGCGGCTCAAATCACCGGCTGTGCGGGCGGCGCGCACCCCATGTTCCGAGCCATCCACGGCGAGCAAAATCTTCTCGAACATTCTAGCCTCCTTTCAGTAGGGTACAATCTCAGTATAGTACAAATCCATCCCCCGGAGCCATGCGATGACCCTCGACTTGAATCTCATCCGTCAGCAGTTTCCCGCGCTCGACCGCCCGGCCGTTTTCTTCGACAACCCCGGTGGGACGCAGATTGCCAGTCCCAGCCTTGACCGCATCAACCGCTACCTGCTCGAATGCAACGCCAACCACGAGGGCCAGTTCGAGACCAGCCGCAAGTCGGACGAGGTATTGCACGATGCGCATGTCGCCATGGCTGATTTCCTGAACGCCGCGCGGCCCGAGGAGGTCATCTTTGGCAACAACATGACCACGCTCAGTCTGCACCTGTCCCGTTCCCTGGCGCGGACCCTGAACCCTGGCGACGAGATCGTGGTCACGCGCATGGACCATGACGCCAACATCTCGCCCTGGATGCTGATCGCCGAGGACCGCGGCTGCAATCTGACCTGGGTGGACTTCGACGTGGAAGACGGCACGCTCAATGTGGACGAGTTCGCCAGGGCGATGGAGCGCAAACCGAAGATCGCCGCCTTTGGCTACGCCTCGAATGCGCTGGGTACCATCAACCCGGTCCGCAAGCTGACCAGGATGGCGAAAGAGGCCGGCGCGCTGGTCTACATCGATGCGGTGCAATACGCTCCCCACGGCCCCATCGACGTGCAGGACATCGGCTGTGACTTTTTAGTGTGCAGTAGTTATAAATTCTTCGGTCCGCATGCGGGCGCATTGTA
>CALLJA010000238.1 GCA_938008865.1 uncultured Anaerolineales bacterium | reverse complement strand
GGCCTCTCGGGCCACGCAGGCCAGGACCTGCTGACGCAGTACGCGCTGGGAGTCAAAGGCCAGGTCAAGCAGGTCTTCCTGGTCCACGGTGAAGAGAAGTCCGCGACGGCTTTCCGCGCCAAGCTCAAGGAAAATAAATTCGATCGAACCCATTACCCTGAATTACATGAAAGCGTGGAGATTTAAGGTATAATACGCGCCGCACTTGGGAAGGTGCCAGAGTGGTTGAATGGGACGGTCTCGAAAACCGTTGTGGGCCTTCGGTCCACCGAGGGTTCGAATCCCTCCCTTCCCGCCAAAGAGAGTCCGACTATCAGTCGGGCTCTTTATTTTCTCCTCATGCGCCCTGATTGAGAGGATGGTATTCGAATCCCTCCCTTCCCGCCAGCAAAGCCCGCTGTAATTGGTTGGGCTTTTTTATGCTGTGAAGCAAGATTCAACGCAAAGGCGCAGGGTCGCAAAGGAAAGCTCTTGAATGGTCCGTGGGGGCTTGTCATAATTTTGTACACGGATAACGCGGATTTCACGGATTCACACGGAAAAGGTTAAAAAATCCGCGTTTTCCGTGTCCGTCCGTGTAATCCGTGTTCAAAGGTTTTTATCACGACGATTCTCAATGAGGCCTTTAGATCTTTGCGCCTTCGCGCCTTTGTGTTAAATTCTACGTTGTTCATTTCCAGATTTTTAGCCCATATTTTTGGTGGTAAGATTCTCATACTTATGAAACTTCAACTCGCCCTTGCCCAGATCAACACCAAACTCGGCGACGTGCAGGCCAACCTCGACAAGCACCTCAGCCTGATCGACGAAGCCAGACAGCAAAAGACCGACCTGCTGGTCTTCCCCGAACTTTCGCTGACGGGCTATGTTTTGCAGGACCTGGTCTCCTTCGTGGCCCATCGCCCAACGGATGACGATCCTATTTTCAAGCCGTTGCTCCAGGCCAGTCACGACCTGGACCTGGTGATTGGCTTCGTGGACGAAGACTCTCGCCATCGCTTTTTTATTGCCTCCGCCTATCTCTCTGGCGGGAAGGTACTGCATGTCCACCACAAGGTATATCTGCCCACCTACGGTCTGTTCGATGAGGGCCGCTTCTTTGCCTGGGGCGACTCGGTCCGTGCCTTCGACACGCGCTTCGGACGCATGGGCATGCTCATCTGCGAGGATTTCTGGCACGCCTCGCCGCCCTACCTGCTCTGGCTGGATGGCGCCGACATCCTGCTGTTCTCGTCCGCTTCACCGGGCCGCGGACTGGGCGACAACGAAAAGCTCGAATCCGCGCGCTGGGTAGAGCGCATCAACATGGCTTACGCCAGCATGTTCACCTGCTTCGTGGCGCACGCCAACCGCGTCGGCTACGAGGACGGGCTGCATTTCTGGGGCGGGACGACTGTTTTCGACCCAAACGGCGAGGAACTGGTTCACGGTCCCTACAATGAAGAGGCGCTTACCTACGCCGAACTGGACTTGAATCAACTGCGCCGCACCCGCGCGCGCCTGCCACTGTTGCGCGACGAGCGTACGGGCCTCGTGCGCAGCGAACTCGATAGGATTCTTTCCCGTGACTGACATCGACCTCACCATCAACACCGACCTGGCCTGCCAGATTCTGACGGGCTTCATCAAATCCGAGATCACGCGCGTCGGCTTCCTCCGTGCCGTGGTGGGACTCTCGGGCGGCATCGACTCGGCCCTCTCCTGCGTCCTGGCGGCCCAGGCGCTAGGACCCGAAAACGTGCTGGCCGTGCGCATGCCCTACAAATCCTCCAGCCGCGATTCGCTCGACCATGCCCAATTGTTGATTGACCAACTTGGCGTGCAGAGCAAGACCATCGAGATCACCGATATGGTCGAGCCGCTCATCCGTCTCGAACCCGAAATGTCCAAAGTGCGCAAGGGCAATCTGATGGCGCGCGCGCGCATGATCGTGCTGTACGACCAGTCCGAAGCCTTCAAGGGTCTCGTGGTCGGCACCAGCAACAAGACCGAGATCCTGCTGGGTTACAGCACCATGTTCGGCGACTCGGCCAGCGCAATCAACCCCATCGGCGACCTGTACAAGACCCAGGTGCGGCAACTGTCCCGCGCCCTGAATGTCCCCGCGCCCATCGTCGACAAGTCGCCCTCCGCCGACCTGTGGGCGGGTCAGACCGATGAGAGCGAGTTGGGTTTCACCTACGAAGAGGCCGACAGGCTCCTTTATCTACTGATCGACCAGCGCTACATGCCGCAGGAGGCGGTCGAGGCGGGTTTCGATGAGAAGTTCGTCAATGGGGTGGTAGCGCGTGTGCGCCGCTTTCAGTTCAAGCGTATGTTGCCACCCATTGCCAAGATCAGCAACCGCACCATTGGCTATGACTTCCTCTACTTGCGGGATTGGGGTACCTGATTGCGTATAGGCACGTTTACGGGCGGCAGGTGAACGTTTGATATACGTCACCTTAACGATTTTGAAAATTATGACTTTTGGGTGTTGACTTACCCCCCGAAACTGGCTATACTCGTCGCTAAGGTAACTTGCTGATATGCGAATGTTTGAAGAAAACCCCCGCTTTTGAAACGAAGGCACGCGGTATCACCGTGTGCCTTTTTGTTTACCTTCTTTTCCGAAAAGGAGAAACCCACAATGGATTACGGACTGATCGGCAAGCTCGAAAAAGCCAAGCGTTACGCAGAAGACCGCCGTCGCTTCCGCTTCAATAAATTCGACCTCACCTTCCATGGCGATAATAACGATCACCATGTTCAGTACGATAACGGTGCCTTCACCTGCGACTGCGAGTTTTTCCTGACCCACAAGCGCTGCGGCCACACCATGGCCCTCGATATTCTGCTCAAAGACATGATCGTCGAGACCGCCGAAGCGTAAGCAAAAATCGAATACATGAACTGCCCTTCGCGCAGCGAAGGGCAGTTCTCATTTAATCGTAACCTTTTTCGGGTACAATCCCGCTCATGACCTCCAAATTGACCCGACGCGACTTCCTCAAATTCGGCGGCCTCAGCGCGGCCAGTCTGGCATTTTCGCCTCTGGTTCCCGCCAGCCTGGGCGGGTTTGATGACAGCGACGTGGTGCGTATTGCTACCAACTCCGTCAGCGTATACAAGGAGCCATCCGACAAGAGCATCATCACGGGCACCTGGTATCGCGACGACCTGGTCCATATTTATGGACAGGTGACCGCCGAGGAGCCGACCTACAACCCTGTCTGGTACCGTGTGTGGGGCGGGTACATGCACCGTGCCCGCCTGCAGCGCGTCAAGATCCTCTACAACCTCCCGCTGGATTTCATCCCCGAAGGTGAACGCCGCCTGGTGGATGTCTCGGTCCCGTTTACCCAGCCATATCGCTACACCAAGACCTACGGCTGGCAGGTGCTCAATCCCAGGCTGTATTACGGGTCGGTGCATTGGGTGGACCAGATTGTGGACGGCCCCGACGGCACACCTTACTATCGCGTCTTCGATGAGTTGACGGGCAGCTACTTTGCCCCCGCCGTCCACCTGCGGCCCATCCCGCATGAGGAGATCACACCCATTTCGCCCGACCTGGCTTGGGAGGATAAGCACATCGAGGTCAACCTGACCACTCAGGTGTTGACCGCCTACGAGAAGGGCAGTACTGTCTTCCAGACCAATATTGCATCGGGCCTGCCCAATGCCCGCCGTAACCCGAAGGAAATTTCCACCAAGACCCCCGAGGGTAAGTTCAACATCCAGGAGAAGATGCCCGCCAAGCACATGGGCAATGGCAACCTGTTGGCCGACGCGGATGGCTACGAACTGCCTGGCGTTCCGTGGACCTGTTTCTTCACGGATGTGGGCCATGCCTTCCACGGCACTTACTGGCACGAGAATTTTGGCTCGCCCATGAGTCACGGCTGTATCAACATGCGCACCGAGGAGGCCAGGTGGATCTTCCGCTGGGCCACCCCTGTCCATGTCGCACAGGAATTGAACACCGAGTATTACTTCCGCGGGTACGGCACCACTGTCGAGATCCACTACTGATGCCTCACATCACCTGGCCCGATAAGCATCTGCGCGAACCAGCCCCCGCTTCCCTGCAACTCGACTCGTTCGTGTACCCGCAGGGGCAGGGGGATCCGCGCACCCGCCCTGAGAACCGATTGTTCCAGGGCGATAATTTCGCCATTCTCTCGGCGTTGTTGCCTGAATACGAAGGCAAGCTCAACCTTATCTACGCCGACCCGCCCTTCTTCACCAATCGTAAATACCCCGCCCGCATTGGCCGCGGCGAAGACTCGCGCAAGCCGCAGGATTGGCAGCTGACCGATGGCTACCACGATCATTGGCGGAGCCTCGACGAGTACCTGCAATTCCTCTACGAACGCCTGGCCCTGATGACCCGCCTGTTGGCCCCAAACGGGACGATGTACCTGCACCTCGACTGGCATGCCGACGCCTACGCCCGCCTGCTGCTCGATGAATTGCTCGGCCCCGACAACCTGCTCAACGAGATCATCTGGACTTATCACGGCCCTTCGCCCATCCGCCGCGCTTTCAACCGCAAACACGATACTATTCTGGCCTACATCAAAGGCGACGGCTACACCTTCAACGCAGATGCCGTGCGCGAACCGTACAACCCAAGCACGGTCAACACTTTCAAATCTTCGCCCAAGGCGGGCTTTGGAAAAATTCCCGACTTGGAGCGCGGTAAAGTCCCCGAAGACTGGTGGTATTTCCCTGTGGTGGCGCGCCTGCATAGCGAGCGCACGGGCTATCCCACCCAGAAGCCCGAGGCCATGCTGGAACGTATCGTCCTGGCCTCGTCCAACCCTGGCGACCTGGTGGCTGATTTCTTCTGCGGATCGGGGACGACGCCTGCTGTCGCCGCCCGCCTGGGACGGCGTTTCCTCGCCTCGGACGCGGCCTCGCACGCCATCCAGACGACCCGCAAGCGGCTGACCGTTTCGGGGATCGCCTTTTCGCTCGAGCAGGACTCTGCTTCCCCTGCCGTATGGACGAAACCGCCGAAGACGAAAGTCTGCCTCGCACCGGCCTCCATTGCCTTGGAAACCCGTCTGCAGCTGGACTCTTGGGAGGTGGACCCCGATTGGGACGGGGAAACCTTCCACAGCGCCGCCCAGGCTGTTCGGTCGGCGCGTAGGGACGAAATTCCCTTCGAACTGGGAATCAAAAGCGGACGCAGGGTCTGCGTCCGCCTGGTGACGGTGGAGGGGAAACGTTACCAGCTAGAGGTCCAGCCGATAGCCGACACCGCGGATGGTCTTTAGGAATTTCGGGTGCAGGGGGTCGAGTTCGATGGCGCGCCGCAGCCAGGAGATGTGTACGTCCAGCGTGCGCGTATCGCCCGTGTAATTGGTTTCCCACACGCGTTTGAATAGCGATTCGCGTTCCACCACCTCGCCGTGGTGCTCCATCAAAATTTGCAGGAGCGTGACCAGGCGCGGGGTGAGTTTGGTGCTCCTGCCGAGCGAGCGCACGCGGCGCTGCTCCAGGTCCAGCCGCACGGGACCGACGTGAAGCACGTTCTTGCCTTCGCCGGGTAGCAGTGGCTTGATGCGGTTGACGAGTTTCTGCGCGGTGAACGGCAAGACCAGCACCGAATCGGCGGCGTCCTTTTCCACGCCGTTCTCGGAGGCCAGGATCAGGATGATGGGCAGTTTGGCGTCCTTTTCGCGCAGCGACTGACAGATGCGCAATCCCGTGCTGCGCAGTGAGGCGGCGTTGACCACGACCAGGCTCGGCGCGACTTCTTTGAGGCGCGCGACAGCCTGGCCGCCGTTCTGGGCGGTTTCAACTTCAAATCCCTTCTTTTGCAGGTCTGCCGCAAAAGAAGGGATTTCCGCATGTCGTCCTTCTATGACAAGTATGGTTGTTTTTTTGCTCATGATCGAAAAATGATTGCGCGTGGCAATCCTTTTATTTTTGTTAAGGTTTGGTTATTATACACTAGAATTCGTTAATCTGTTTCATACCAAAGTACTGGTGTTTTTTAACATTTGGCAGGGTCGCTTGCTACAGGACACGAAAGCAAAGGCAGATTTTGCTTGACGCGCCCCCATGCTTATGGTATTATCCGCGGGCTGGAAAAACGATGCGGGGTAGAGCAGAGGCAGCTCGTCGGGCTCATAACCCGGAGGTCGCAGGTTCGAGTCCTGCCCCCGCTACTCTCGAAACGACGCACCCAATCGGGTGCGTCGTTTTCGTTAAGGTCATCGCGGCAATCCCATCACGGGCAGCGGATCAGCCCGCGCGCCCACAGGCATCCGCCGCAGGTGGGCTGGGTGTTGCCGAAGCAGTCTTCGAGGTTGGCGTTGGCCATCTCACAACTGTTGCAGAACACGCACGGGGAAAAGTCGAAGTCGCGCAGGCGGATGCGCAGGTCGCGGTAGTGACTCTCGTTCCAGATGGATGGGAGATCGCGTTCGCGCACGTCGCCGACGAAGTATTCGTGCGAGGTGCGCTCGCGGTCGTCGAGGAAATGGGTGTGGGTGTAGAGCAGCGGCAGGCACGGGCTGACCTGGCCGTCCCAGCGCACGGCCAGGCTGCCGCGCTCGACGAAGGGGCAGCGGTCCGTGTTCTGGTTCAAGAGCCCGCCTGCAAGTTCGAGGCGGTTCAGGTCTTTCATTACACCAGCCAGTGCGGCAGCGGTCTGCGGGTTGATGTCCATGAGCGGCATCCGCACGGTGGGGCGGATCTCCTGTCCCGCCACCTGGCTCATGGCGCGCATGTACAGATTCTCTTCGAGCAGTTCGGCATTGTGCGCCAGCACGTTGCTGACCGAGAACTCGACCGCTCCAAGTCGGCTGCCGAGGCGGATGACCTCCGCCAGGTCGTGGATGTTGCGGCGCATGGCCACGAAGGCGATGCCCAGCCTGGGGCGCCCGCTCCAGTTGGATGCGCCAAACTTCAGGTATTTTTGAGAGCACAACCCCCGCAGGTTTTCGATGATGAGCGGCAGTGAGTTGCCCAGGCGCACATCCACGTAGCATTCGGCTGAGGCGCCGTCGAGCGAGACCCACAGCATGTCGAGGCGCAAGTCGATCAGGCTGCGGCGGATGGACTCGTTCAGCAGGATGCCATTGGTGATGAGCGAGACGCGGTGCCCGCGGTTCTTGGCCTGCCCGATCAGGTCGAGGATGCGCGGATGCGAGAGTGGTTCACCATAGCCGCCGAAGAAGATTTCAGGCTTGTCCTCGGCTGAGTCGAACCCCGCCAGAACGCGCTCGAAGGTGTCGTCGGACATGCGTCCGTACTTCACCTCCCAGACGTTGCGCATACAGGTGCTGCACGTCAGGTTGCACTGGTTGGTGGCTTCCACGTAGACCCGCCTGAGCGCATGGGCCGACGGGTGCAGATGCACGCCGTTCCCGTCCGCCTCAACCCGCAGTTCTCCGCCAGCCGCCAGGCCCAGTTCGCGGGCCAGGTGCGGCGGCAGGAGGACCTCTCCGTTCGGATTGACGCGGGCGTAGTGGATTCGGGACATGGGCGGCCTCTATTCTTCGGGGGAAAATACCCGCAAGGCGGGCGGGAGTCCGAGCAGCAGCAGGAGCGTGACCAGCACCGCCGAGGACAGGCACCAGATGCACACGGCGCGGATGACGAACGGCTCCAGGTAGGTCAGGTAGAGCGAGAAGACCACAGCAAAGACGGCCATGCCGAAGAAGGCCAGCGCGGCAGGTTTCTCCCATTTTGGGACGATGCGGCGCGCCAGCCAGGCAGCCAACAGGCCGAAATATCCCAGCAGGCCGAAGATGCCCATCGGCAACACACCAAAGATTTTGGCATAGGGGCTTTGCTGGACCGTCTCGCAGTTGCCGATGGGACCGCAGAAGGGCGTGACGGGCTGGGTCTCGATGTAAGTCAGGTAGCCTGCCACGCCGATGCCGACCAGGATGAAAAACGGGATGAGCCATTCGGTCCAGGCGGGCAGGCGGTAGGTGCGGCCCAGCGCGAAGGCAGCCAGGCTGTAAAGCAGCGCCGCCGCCATGAAAACCATGATCCCGATGGCCAGCGCGAAACCATTGTTCTTGGGCTGGACGGGAGCCGTATCCACCAGAGCGGGGGCGGATTGTGCGGCAGGCGCTCCCGCAGGCAGGAACTCTTGCAGCGCGGCGGCCGTCGGCCAGCCTGTGCCGCCCTGCGCCAGGTGACTCTCGATCAGCGCGGGCAACTCGTCCCGCACCTGGTCTGAGCCGACCAGCGCCCGCTCGCCGATGAGCACCAGCGGCACGCCTGTCTGTTCCTTGCTCAGGCCGTAGGCGGCGCTCACGTCGTAGAGCGTCAGAATGTCGTCGGCGCTGACCACTTCGACCAGCAATAATTCGAGTTGCGTGCCGTATTTCTCGCGCAGGGGCGGGATGGTCTGCGCGAGGGTCTCCTCGCAATGCGGACAGCCCGCCTGCCAGAATAACACCGCGCGTACCACGGGCTGGGGGGTGGCCGTCTGGGCCAGGACAGAGGCGGCGTGGAGGGCCAGCAAGGCCGCGATCAGCAATCCAGGGAGCAGTTTTTTCATTGGGTGATTTTCATTCCAGTTGCGTATGGGTGTTCAATAGGTCGAGTATTTCTCTTTGGATGTCGTCGCGCACGGCGCGGAAGGCGCGCATGACCTCGTCATCGCTGCCCTGGGCCTGGGCAGGGTCGGCAAAACTGTGATGCAGGCGCTTGCCTTTCCCCAGCCAGATCGGACATTCCTCCGCCGCCGAATCGCAGACCGTCACCACCAGGTCGAAATCCACGTTGCGAAATTCATCGGCCAGTTTCGACCGCCCCTCGTGCTGGATGCCGACTTCGGATAACGCCATCAGCGCCCGCGGATGAACGTAGCCCGCAGGCTTCGTCCCCGCGCTGACAGCCTGCCACTCCGCGCCCAGCCGCGCATTGACGATGGCCTCCGCCATTTGTGATCGGCAGGAATTCCCAGTACAAAGAAACAGGACCTTTTTCATGCGATGCTCCTTTTCATGTTTTCAGACTTGTATCATGAAATGGAGATGCGTTTGTTATGGCTGGGTTAACAGAATCAGGCGGCCTGGAGCGCGTCTGCCACCCAGGTGGATACCTCGGCGGGTGTGGGAATGCGCCCCGACGAGACGACCTTCTCGTTGATGACCAGCCCGGGCGTGGATAGGATGTTGTATGCTGTGATGTCATTGTAGTCAGTCACCTTGATGACCTCCGCCTCGATCCCCAGGTCCGATACGATCTTTCGGGCGATCTGTTCCAGGCGTTTGCAATTGGCACAGCCCGGGCCGAGCACTTTGATGGTAAGCATGTGTACTCCTTGAAGTCTTTTGAAGGGATTACGCCGCCGCTCTTTGGGCGTTGCGGCGGTTGACTAGCCATAAGGATGCGGACAGCAACGCCAAGAACAGGCACAGGTAGAGGGCCACCAGCCCGATGCCTACCCCGTCTACCCACGCGCCGTAGATGAGGCCCGCCAGCGTGCTGAACAATGCCACCCAGGCCACGTAGGTCCAGGCTTTGAGGCGTCCGATGATGGTGGAGATGATCAGGATGCTTTGCAGGCTGAGTTCAGGGTCGGCCATCAGATAGGCCAACAGCGGACCGCGGTGCATCCCGAGGTCGAGGAACATATTGGCGATCGGCACCTCCACCAGGGTGGGGAAGTACATAAAGACGCCGAAGATCACGCCCGCCAGGTTGCCAGGCAAGGTGTTGCGGCCCGCGAGGGTTTCGATCCACTCGGGCTGGATCAGCGCGCGGAGCACGCCCACGGCGAACACGCCCACGACCAGCAGGGGGAAGATCTGCTTGACGAACTTCCACGATTCCCACAGGAAGTCGCGGGTTTCGTCCTGGCTGAGGCGGGCCTTGAGGATCCAGCCGAGGACGAGCAGCGCAACTAGCACTCCGAAGAACTTCCCGTTGATCAGGATATCCAGCCCGCCTGCATGGGGCGCCATGCCGACTGCTGCGGTCAGAAGCGTCAATCCTACGAGGCCAAGCGAGGTCCATGTCCAGGCGTTGAAGCCGTCGAAGATGTTTTCGATGCCCAACCAGGAGGTGACGCCGATCAGCGCCAGCAGGCCGATCAGGATCGCGCCCTGTGCCGTGACGCCTTCTTCGCCCCTGGCCGCGTCGTAGGGGATCAGGTCGTAGAGAAAATCCTGGACCCTGTCCATGCCGCCAAGGGGGACGGTGAGCGTGGCGTAGGTATTTGTCAGCAGGCCGATCTTGAGGGTGCCCGAGAGCAGCAGTGAAACCAGCACCAGCAGGAAGACCAGGGCAATGCGCCGCATTTTCCCCTGCGCGGCGAACATCGTGTCGGTGGCTTTGTCGTGCTCCAGGTCTGCACGCTGGAAGATCAGCGCCATGATGATGCCGATGCCGATTCCAAACGCCAGCGACAGCACCAGCCGCGCCACGGCCAGATCCACGCCGATGACGCCGCCCGTGTAGATCAAAGCAAGGATATTGGCGGCCGGGGCGAAGAACAGGAAGGTGATGGCAGGGCCGATCCCCGCGCCTTTTTTGTAGATGCCCGCAAACAGCGGCACGATGGTGCAGGAGCAGACCGCCAGAACCGAACCCGCCAGCGCCGCGGCGGGATAGGAAATGAATTTGGGCGTATTGCGCCCCAGGAAGCGCGTGACGGTTTCCTTGGGAATCAGGGCCGTCATGGCGCCCGCGATGTAGAACGCGGGCAGCAGGCATAGCAGCACATGCGCGGCCAGGTAGGCGGCCAGGTTCCCGAGGCCGCTGTACAGCAGGTTGGTGAGGAAGGTGAGTGCGTTCATACGGTTTTGAGGCTTTCCGCGCGGATCAAGGTGGGCGTACACTGCGGACATTCGCAAGCGGGCGAGGGCCGCATTTCGCTGAGCGCGGAGATGGTCTCGGCGGAGAGTCCGCCCAGGCGGGCGGAAGCCAGTACCAGGTCCAGGAGCGCGGCGTCCTTCAGGCGATAGAAGACGTAGCGTCCCTCGCGGCGGTCCAGCAACAGGCCCGCCTTGCGTAGGGCCATCAGGTGCTGGGAGATGTAAGCCTGACGCCAGCCAAGCAGGGCTTCGAGGTGACAGACGCAGGCTTCGCCGCGCCCGATGGACAGCAGAATGGCCACGCGCGGCGGCGAGGCAATGGCTTCCAGCGGCGCGGCAGCTTGTTCGGCCAGTTGGGGCAGGGAGGGAATTTTCATGGCTGATTTTCATTATAAGAACATATTCATTTTCTTGAATGTAATGATTGTCATGCCTTGCCGCGCCGAACCTCCCCCCGTGGTGGAACTCGCCCGCCCGCCGTTCCGTCTAAGAACCAGCCCATTGTGGGCCGCGCCGAAAAAATACTTGACTCGCCCTCGTATGAGAGGCATACTCCAAAGTACGGAGCCTGGAATGAAAAAACTACGATACTTACTCGTCCTTCTATTCGTGCTGACGCTGATGAGTTGCCAGCCCTTGCGGCCTGCCAGCCTGACGGTGGATGCCACACCAACAGGGCCGCAAGTGGTGGGACAGACGCCGTCGGCGGCGGAACGACTTCCGCTGGCCCCCGTGATCGAGGTGCGCTTCGACCGCCTAATGGACAGGGCCAGCGTCGAGGCGGGCTGGTCCCTGCTAGACGGGCAGGACCAGCCCGTGGCGGGGACGTCCGCTTGGGTGGATGATGTCACTTTCCAGTTCAGCCCTGCGTCCAAACTTCAGCCTGATTCCGTGTACACGGGCGTCCTGGCCGCCTCAACTGTTGACGGTAATGGTGCGCCGCTGGCGGAAGAATTGCGCTTCAATTACCGTACTGTGGATGCGCTGACGGTCAGCCAGGTCTTCCCCGCCGAGGGTGCGCAGGATATTCTGCCCGATACGGCCATCACGGTCATCTTCAACAAGCCTGTCGTGCCCGTTTCGGTCCTGGAGCAGCGTGGAACTCTGCCCGACCCGCTCATCGTCACGCCGACGGTCAGCGGCCGGGGCGAGTGGGTCAGTTCCTCGGTGTACGTGTTCCAGCCCGACCAGCCGCTGACCAGTCGCACCAGTTACCACGTCAGCCTGCGTAAAGGGCTGACCGACCTGACGGGTGGCGAACTCGCAGATTCGTACTCGTGGGGCTTCTCGACCAGGCCGCCCAAGCTCCTGCACTACGCGCTCGTCAACGGGGATCGCAACCCCTCGGACCTGGTGCGTTACGTGCGGCTCGACCAGGCCTTCGAGATCGAGTTCGCCCAGCCGATGGATGCCGACAGCGTGGCTTCCGCGTTGACGCTGACAGACCGCGAGACGGACGAAGCCGTGGCCGTGGACCTGGCCTGGAACGAGGCGGCCACTCTCGTGACCGTCACGCCGCAGCAGCGGTTGAAGATCGCCAGTTTCTATGACCTGGCCCTGTCCGAGTCGGCCCGCGCCGCAGACGGGGGCGCGCTGGAGCGCGGCCTGATGCTCAAGATCTCCACCGTGCCGCTGCCGCAGATCCTTAGCACCAGTCCGAAGGCCGATAGCAAGGCCGACGTGTATTTCTCGCAACTCTCCATCAACTTCGCCTCCCCGATGGACATGAAAAGTTTCGAGGGCAGGATCCAGGTCTCGCCTGCGCTGGAGAAACTCAGCACCTATTACAGCGATTACAACTGGTGGAGCCTGACCGTGGATGGCTTCAAGCCGTCCACCGAGTACGTGGTGCGCATCCTGCCTGGAATGCGTGACATCTATGGCAACCAGATCGAAACGGAGTATTCATTCAGTTTCACCACGGGACGGCGTTCTCCGTCGGCCTACATGCTGCTGCCGTACGATACGCTGGTATATCGTGAGCAGGGCAAACAGGAAGTGTACTTCCAGTACACCAACGCGCGCGACATCGACATTTCCGTGTACCGGTTGTCCTTCGATGAGTTCATGCGCTACCAAAACTCCTCCCAGAGCCCCAGCGATTTTTATCCAGGCGACCGCCAGCCCGTGCTGACCTGGACGCCCGAAGCCGAGGCGGCCCAGGACGCCGTCCGCCGCGTGCGCCTCGACTTTTCCGAGTTGGGCGGCCCTCTCAAGGGAGGGTATTACCTGATTGGCCTGGACGCTGAACCATTCCAGCACGACAGCCATTTTCTACAAGCCGCTGTGTTCGTGGTTGCCAGCGACAACCTGACCTTCAAGACCACCGAAAGCGAGGCGCTGGCCTGGCTGGTGGACCTGGAGACGGGCGCGCCTGTCGGGAATGTGCCCGTCAGCGTGTACGACGACAAGCGGCGCGAATTGAAGACGGTCGTCACGAACCAGGACGGCCTGGCCTACTTCAAGGATGTCAGCAACCCGGCCTACGTCCGCGCCGATGCGGACGGGCATACGGCGTATGCCTCGCGCGATTGGGGTAGCGGCGTCTCGTTCGGCGAGTTCGGGGTGTGGACGGCCTACTACGGGAATGTCACCGGGCCCTTCGGCTATGTCTATACCGACAGGCCGCTCTACCGCCCGGGCCAGGAGGTTCTGTTCAAGGGCATCCTGCGCGAACAGGACGACCTGCATTACAGCCTGCCCGAAAAGCCGCAAGTATTCGTCAAGATTCTCAACAGCGAGGGCGAGGAGGTGTACGCCGGCACGCTGGACGTCTCGGCGGGCATGGGCACCTTCGACGCGGCCTTCAAACTTGCGCAAGACGCCATGGTCGGGACCTACGACCTGTTGGCGGGTTATTCCCCCGACGAACCGTTTGCCAGCGTTTCCTTCCGTGTGGCGGAATACCGTAAGCCCGAGTTCGAGGTCAACACCAGCGCCTCCGCCGCCGACGTGCTGGTCGGGGACCCGATCACCTTCCAGTTGGAGGCGGCCTACTACTCGGGCGGCAGCCTGGACGGCGCGGGTGTGGAATGGTTCACCGAGGCCTCGCCGTATAGTTTTATTCCCTCATCGGAGTACTCCAATTTCCGCTTCAGCGACTCGAACTTCGACTGGTACGCGCTCAACGCTGGCCAGCCTGCGGGCGGGACGCTCAACGAGGGCGCAGGCCAGACCGACGACCAGGGCCGCTTCTCGCTGGAACAGCCCTCCAGCCTGGGCGAGAACAACCTCAGCCGCCGCGTCAGTTTCAGCGCCAACGTGACCGATGTGGCGGGCAACCTTGTCAGCGGCGGGACGAGCGTGGTGGTGCATCAAAGCCAGGTTTATGCGGGCATCCGCCCGATGCAGTACCTTGGCAAACAGGGCGAGCCGCAGACCTTTGAGGTGGTTGCCCTGGATTGGGCCTCCGTCCCGCAGGCGGGCGCCGCTGTCCGCGTGGAAATGCTCAGGCAGGAATGGTTCAGTGTCCAGAAGCAGGAGAAGAATGGCAGGTTGTCGTGGGAGACGTCCGTGAAGGAGACAGCCGTCGAAACGCGGTCAACCGTCGTCCTGGATGAGAAGGGGCTGGCGCAGGTCCAGTTCACACCCCCCGCAGGCGGCGTGTATAAGGTCGTCGTCACCGTGGCGGATTCTGGAGGGCGGACGCACAAGGCCTCCACGCGCATCTGGGTGGCGGGCAGGAACTTCGTCCCGTGGCGGCAGACCAACGACCGCTCCTTCGACCTGGTGGCGGATAAATCCGAATACGCCCCTGGCGATACGGCCAGGATCCTGATCGCCTCGCCGTTTGAACAGGAGGTCTATGCGTTGGTCACCTACGAGCGCGGACACGTGTACGAGCGCGAGGTGGTCCTGCTTGAAGGCAACAGCACCATCTACGAATTGCCGATCACCAAGGACATGGCCCCGGGCGTCTACCTCTCGGTGACCGTCATCCGCGGCGCGGGGCAGGGCGGGCTCGATTTCAAGATGGGCGTGACCCAGCTCAAGGTGAATACCAGCCAGCAGGAACTGAGCGTCAGCGTGACGCCCGACAAGGAGACGGCTGGCCCGGGCGACGAAGTGACCTACCGCGTGCAGACCAGGGATGCCTCGGGCAACCCCGTGGCGGCCGAGGTTTCGCTTTCGCTGGTCGACAAGGCCGTGCTGGCCCTGGCCCCGTCGAACACGCAGCCGATCCTGTCCGCATTCTATCCGCAGCGTGCCTTGAGTGTGCGCACGGCGGTCGGTATCGTGCAGAATGCCGAAGATTTCAACGCCGATTACGAAGGCACTGAGAGTGACGGCCTGGCCATGGGCAGCGGCGGGGGCGGCAAAGGCGCGGGTGATCTGGGCGTGATCGACGTGCGCCAGAACTTCAAAGATACGGCCTACTTCCGCGCCGTGGTACAGACCGATGAGAATGGCCTGGCGACCGTCCGCGTGACCCTGCCCGACAACCTGACCACCTGGCGCATGGATGCCCGCGCTGTGACAACTGACTCGCGCGTGGGCCAGGCGACCAGCGAACTGGTCGCGGCCAAGCCTGTCTTCATCCAACTCCAGGCGCCGCGTTTCTTCGTCGTCAACGATGCTGCGCAGTTGGGGGCCGCCGTCCACAACAACACGGATGCCGCTCTGCAAGTCACGGTCTCGCTGGAGGCCCAGGGCGTGACGATGAAATCAGAGGCCCTGCGCGTGGTGGACGTCCCCGCTCGCAGCCAGGCCTATGTCACCTGGGATGTGCAGGTCGAGCCCGACGCCACGCGCGTGGACCTGCTGGCCAGCGCCGTGGGCGGCGGCTACGAAGACCGCACCCAGCCGACGCTGGGCACACTGGACGGCAACGGCATCCCCGTCTACGCTTATCGCGTGACGGAAGCCGTCGGCACCTCGGGCATCCTGGTGGGCGCGAATTCGGCCACCGAAGTGCTGGCCCTGCCCAGGTCGCTGGAAGCGAACCAGGCCGAACTGCGGCTGGAACTCTCGCCCTCGCTGGCCGCGTCCATGACCGAGGGCCTGGCCTATCTCCAGGATTATCCGCACCTATGCATGGAGCAGACCGTCTCGCGCTTCCTGCCGAACGTGCTCTCGACGCGCGCCCTTAAACTGGCGGGCATGGAGACTCCGCTTTCGCAGGACCTGGACGCCAATGTCGGCACAGCCTTGCAGCGCATCTACGCCAACCAGAACGTCGACGGCGGCTGGGGCTGGTGGAACAGCCCGAAGAGTCAGCCGTTGACCTCGGCCTACGTGCTGCTCGGCCTGGTCGAGGCGCGCGACTCGGGCTATGCCGTGTCGCAGAAGGTCATCGAGCGTGGGCTGGATTATCTCCAGGCGGAACTGCCGCACCTGCGCGTCAACTCCAGCGCGAGCGATTACAACCGCCAGGCCTTTGCCCTGTTCGTGCTGGCGCGTGCGGGCCAGCCCTACGACAAGCAGGTCAACTTCGTGTTCGAATACCGCCAGAACCTGGATGTGTACGCCCAGGCCTACCTGGCCCATGCCATGTTCCTGGCCGACCCGCAAGACGAGCGTATTGAAACCCTGCTGGCCGATATCAATGGCGCGGCCATCCTCTCGGCGGCGGGCGCGCACTGGCAGGAGCAGACCACCGACTACTGGAACTGGAACACCGACAAGCGCACGACCGCCATCGTGCTGAACATGCTGACCGACGTGGACCCGCAGAATCCGTTGACGGCTAACGCTGTGCGCTGGGTCATGTCGAACCGCAAGAGCGGCCGCTGGGACTCGACCCAGGAGACGGCCTGGACCTTGATGGCGCTGACCAACTGGCTGAAGGTCACAGGCGAGCTCGAGAGCGATTACCGTTACGCTGTCGGTTTGAACGGCGGACTGGTGCAGCAGGGCGCGGTCTCGCGGGAGAACCTGAGTGAGCCGATCCTGGTGAAGCAGGCCCTGCTGGATGAGGTCAACACGCTGGTCATCTCGCGCGACGGCGGCAAGGGCAGCCTGTACTACAGCGCCTACCTGGACGTGTCGCTGCCCGTGGAGCAGGTGCGGGCCTACGACCACGGCATTTCGGTCTCGCGCCAGTACTTTGCCCTGAACGACCTGGACACGCCCATCACCGAGATCCAGCGCGGCGAACTGGTGCAGGTACGCGTGACGATCGTGGCGCCCGGGTCGCTGCATTACATGGTGGTCAATGACCCGCTGCCCGCAGGCCTGGAAGGCGTCGACTCGTCGTTGATGACCAGCGCCGAAGTGCCCACCTCTCTCTCCAGGGACATGTTCAAGCAGCGCGGCTGGGGCTGGTGGTATTTCAACCATATCGGCATGCAGGATGAGAAGGTGGTGCTGTCTGCCGAGTATCTGCCCGCGGGCACCTACGTCTTCAATTACCTGGCGCGCGCCAGCACGGCAGGCACCTTCCACGTCATCCCTGTCACCGCGGAAGAGTTCTACTTCCCCGACGTGGCGGGACGCAGTGACGGAGGCCTGTTCGTGGTGAAGCCCTGAAGCAGCGATCAGTGAATAGTGAGCAGTGGGGCGGGATGTCATCCCGCCTCATTGTTTTAAGGGCTCAAGATTCCTGATGGATTTGTAATCTGCCGCGAGCATTAAATCGCGTAGGGCGAGATATGATCTCGCCCTATATTTTTGTTTCCTTGACCTTGTGGTTCAAATGATTTTTTAACCCCGTGCCGTGGGGCAAATTGCCAATTTGTCCTACGGCTCCAGCACCGTGATCGTGATCGGTGGGCTGGTGAAGACCTGTCCGTCCACGCTGACGGCCTCCAGCCAGATGCGATGTTCGCCGACCGTCAGCGGCCACCAGGTGAGATAGGGCGCGGAGGTGAGCGTGACGAAGACGTTCCCATCCACGATGACCGAGAGACGGGTCAGCGCCTGTCGGCTCTCCGCCTGGATGGGAATCTGTTGGGCCTGCGGGCCGAGGTCGGCGCTAAGACGGTAAGTGGCATCGGCGGTGGGGGAAATCATTACCAGAGACGGGGCCTGCGAAACGGAATCAGGTCCGCCCTGGGTATGGTCGAAGGGTCCCAGGTCCGCCAGCAGGGGCAGGCCCTGGCTGCGCGCCCAGGGAAAGGCCGAGGCGGGCAGGTCCAATGCCACGCTGGGCTGGCCGTCGGCCCAGACTTGCCGGTAGAGTGTATCGGGCTGGGACGGTTCGGTGCCTGCAAGGAACCATTCCGTCTGAGTGTTCGGGCAGAGCGGCGTGGGCAGCATCCCCGAGAGCGTGCAGACCTGCGCCTGGACCAGGCCGTCGGGGCGGGCGAAGGGCTGATCGGGCTGGCCTTGCAGGATGGTGCGCATGAAGTTGTTCCAGATCGGGGCCGCGCCGGTCAGCCCCGTGATGTTGTGCATGGCCTCGTAGTCGCTGTTGCCGACCCATACGCCGACTACCACGTCTGGCGTGTAGCCAATGGTCCAGTTATCGTGGAAGTTGGTGGTGGTGCCCGTCTTGACGGCCGCAGTGCGGTCGAGTTTGAGCGTGCTGTTGAGGCCGAAGCCGATCTTGCGCGCGCGGTCATCGCTGAGGATGTCGCTGATCAGCCAGGCCACGCGCGGGTCGAAGACCTGCGTCTGCGCGGCCTTCTGCTCGGTGTACAACACCTGGCCGTCGAAGTCGCTCACGTCCAGCAGCACGTAACGGCTGGGATACGCGCCCTGGTTGGCGAGTGTGGCATAGGCGGTCGTCAACTCCAGCAGCGACATCTGTCCGCCGCCGAGGGCCAGTGAGAGATCGTATTCGTTCGGGTCGGGGCTGAGCGAGCGGATGCCGAGTTGCCTGGCGAGGGCCAGTGTTTCGACGATGCCGATGTGGTCGAGCGTCAACACGGCGGGGATGTTGAGCGAGGACCCCAGCGCGATGCGCACGGGCGTGGGACCGTGTTCGAGATTGTCGTAATTCTTTGGTACATACGGCGTGCCGTCGTGGGTGGGGAAGCGGGTCTCCACGTCGAGCAGGGGCGTGGCGGCTGTCCACGGGGCGGGCTGGTCGGGGGAGAGGGCCTGGGCGTAGAGGAACGGCTTGAAGGCGGAGCCCGACTGGCGCGGCGAGGTAGCCATATCCACCGAGCCGTGGATCGTCTCGTCGAAATAGTTCGCGCTGCCCACCAGCGCCAGCACCTCGCCCGTGCGCGGGTCCATCGCCGCCAGCGCCGCGTTGTTGACGTTCTGGTCGAGTTCGCCCTCCCGTGGTTCGTACAATGCGAGGCGGCGCGTGATCGTATCCTCGGCGGCCTGCTGGTAACTGAGGTCGAGCGTGGTGCGCACGATCAGGCTTTGCGCGGGCGAGAGTTGTCCGTTCTCGAACAGTTCGTCCACGCGGGCCTTGACCAGCCACACGAAATGCGGCGCGTGGATCGGGAAGGGCGCGGGGTTGTAGGCCAGCGGGGTGATCTCGGCCAGCGCGCGCTGTTCGGCGCTGAGGAAGCCGTCCTTTTCCATCAAGCCCAGCACGATCTTCTGGCGTTCCTGCGCGGCGGTGGGATCGGTGAACGGGTTGTACAGGCTGGGCGCCTGCGGCAGGCCCGCGATCAATGCGCACTCGGCGGGCAGCAGGTCGCGCGCGGGCTTGTCGAAGTAAATTTGTGCGGCGGCCTCCACGCCGTAAGCGAAACTGCCGTAATACGATTGGTTCAGGTACAGCGCGAGGATCTCATCCTTCGAGAGCTTCTGCGACATCTGCCAGGCCAGCACGGCCTCGCGCAGTTTGCGGCGCAAGGTGCGTTCCGTACGCTCCTCGGGCAGCAGCAGGTTGCGCGCCACCTGTTGCGTGATGGTACTGCCGCCTGCCACGGTCTCGCCGCCCCGCAGGTTGATCCACAAGGCGCGGATGATGCCCGCCACGTCCACGCCTGGGTTCCGGTAGAAATTGCGGTCCTCGATGGCGATGGTGGCGTCCTGCATGCACTGCGGGATCGCCTCCAGCGGCAGGACGGCATGCTGGCCACCCTCCTCGGGCATGATCTCGTACAGCAGGCGCCCGTTCCGATCCGTGATGCGGATGCTGGGCTGGTTCAGCTTCGACGGCAGCGCATCCACCGACGGCAGGTCGCGGAACAGGTAGGACCATCCGCCCGCGATGAGCAGGAGGAGGACGAGCAGAATGTACCAGAGGGATTTGCGTTTCAAGCGGTCTCTCGTAGAAATTGTAATTGGAAGATCTTAAACCACTGAGACACGGAGGCACAGAGTTTTTTTATTTTTCTCCGTGTCTCAGCGACTCCGTGGTGAAGCCCTGAATCTCAGACTTAATAAAAGACCCCAGAATTCCCTTCGAAGTTCCAATTCATCTGAATTTGATAC
>CALLJA010000237.1 GCA_938008865.1 uncultured Anaerolineales bacterium | reverse complement strand
TGCTTTGTTTCCTGTCCCTGGCCCTGTTCCTCTCGGCCTGCGGCACCCTGGAGGTGGACCTGGAGGCCACGAGCACCCCCGCCGCCGCGCCCGTTCCCTCCGCCCTGCCCGTCCCCTCGCTCTCCATGAGTTCGACCTCGCAGGATATCCAGCACTTCATGCTGACCAGCGCCACCCGCTGGCAGAATCTCTTCCTGGATGGCACGGTCTACAACTACGACCGCGATTTCAACGTCATCTACTCGATGCGCCAGCAGGTCTGGATCGACCAGATGAACGCGCGCTTCCGCGTCCTGAGCGGGCCCGTGGATGGCGAGGCCGCCGTCTTCAGGGTCTCCGACGGCGCGGCCATCCTGAGCATGGACTTGAAATCGGGCGCAACCGATACCGTCCAGATGTCGCCTGGCGCGAACCAGCCGCAATACGTCCCGCCGCTCGAACCTGGGGTGGCCTACCCCAATCCCCTCTGGAGCCAGATCGGCGAACCGCTGGCGCAGTTGGCCTTCCCCTCCGATTTGGCCCAGAACCAGGGCGCCTTCCAGCCCGTCGGCATGGAGACCCTGCTGGGCCGCACCG
This sequence comes from uncultured Anaerolineales bacterium, assembly GCA_938008865.1. Taxonomy (GTDB): domain Bacteria; phylum Chloroflexota; class Anaerolineae; order Anaerolineales; family Villigracilaceae; genus JACPVF01. The sequence continues at coordinate 3,120 of CALLJA010000237.1, read as the reverse complement.
TCCTCGCCGTCGAGTGGACCTACGCCAGCGCGCAGAATCCCAGTTTCCGCATCTGGCTCGACCTGCAGACGGGCGTCATCTTGAAGATGCAGGATTACGGCAAGGAGGGCGGCACGCTGGTGGTGACCGAGACGACCGTCAACCAGGCCGCCTTCGACGTGCAGATGGACCCCGCCCTGTTTACCGCGCCCGCCGAACCGCCGCGCTTCGCCGACCTCAGCGGGGCCGCGCTGACGCCGCTCGAAACGGCGCCCGCCGTCCCGCCCGGGCAGGAGGCGCAGGGCGACCTGTACTTCTTCACCCTGCCGCACCAGGCCGGGCAGATGCCGCAGCTCGTCCGCCTGCCGGGCTCGTGCGTGACGGGACTCATTCCCTGCCCCGCGCTCGAAACCATCCAGACACCCTTTTCGCTGGCCTTCAACCTGAACGCGCTGGCCTGGTCGCCCGATGGACGTTATGCCGCCTTCTCATATTCCGACAATGCCCTCGGCACGCCGCAAAAGGTCTTCCTCTACGACCCCGCCGCGCATACCTGGACCCCGCTGGCGCAATTCCCGTTCATCGACCCGCCCTTCTGGTCGCCCGACGGCGCGTGGATCGCCTTCCGCACCCAGGACGGAATGGGCGGCGAGGACGTCTATGTGATTCACCCAGACGGCACCGGCCTGGCGAGCCTGACCGCCAGCGGCAGCCTGCCCGCCGACGCGCGTCCCTACGTGATGGACGGCTGGTTGACCGAGAACATCATCCTGCGCTCGGCCCTGCCGGGCAGGGAGGGCACGGTCTACCTCGTGCGCGCCGCAGATGGGGCCGTGCGTCCGCTCTTCGAGACCCTGCTGACCAAGGCCAGTTTCTTCCCCGCGCCCGATGGCTCTGCCCTGGCCTTCGATGACTACGACTACGCCAGCCAGAAACACGTCCTCAGGCTGAGCGAGCCAGACGCCGCCCACCCCGTGGACCTGGCGGCCTTCTCGGGCGGCAGCCTGTATCCCATCGTCTGGTCGCCCGATGCCGCGCGCCTGGCCTTCGTGTATTACACCAGCTTTGCGGATGGCAACCCCACCGCCGATGTGTACATCGTGGACCGCGACGGCCGCAACCTGGCCCTGGTCCATAAGGGCGTGACGGTTGGCCGCCTGGTCTTCTCGCCCGACGGCAATTTCCTGCTGGTCGAAGAGACCACCTCGCCCACCGGCGGACACCTGTTCGTGGTGAACCTCTCCACGCTGGAGAGCCGCATCCTGCAAGCCCCCGGCCTCTCGCTGGATACCGACTGGTACGCCCCCTCCTGGCGCAAGTAGACTCTTCACGCTGCCCCGAAGTCGAAGCGTCGTCTTCCTGATGAACGTTGGATAACCGAGAATCAAAAAGCAGGTCACTGTATGGGCAGGACCTGCTTTTTAACTTTTCCGTTCTTGCAAATTTCAGTAAAACACAGATTCCAAATGTCGTTGCGAGCGAAGCGAAGCAATCTCCCGATTTCCAAGTATTTTTGACATTTTGCGATGAGATTGCTTCGGCGGAAGTTCACCGCCTCGCATTGACGCCAAATCCGTGAGTCTCCGTGCAGTCCGCGTAATCCGTGTACCAATGAAAGCAGGGTGAACCCACAAGGTCCACCTCTCTTTTCTATTCCCGTCTGCCCTTGGTCACGATGCGGATCGGCGTCCCCAGGAAACTGTATTCCTCGCGGATCTTGTTCTCGATGTAGCGGATGTAACTGAAATGGATCATGGTCGGGTCGTTGACGTAGATCATGAAGGTCGGCGGGTCGCTGCGCACCTGCGTGCCGTAATACATCTTCACCACCCGCCCCGCGTGCGAGGGGTGCGGGTGCAGGTCCTGCGCGTTGTGGATGATCTGGTTGATCTTCGAGGTCGTCAGGCGCGCCAGGCGTTCCTCCTGCACGCGCAGCGCCATCGGCAGCACCTGGTCCACACGCTGGCCCGTCTTGGCCGAGATGAACAGGATCGGCACGAAGTCCATGAAATTCAGTTCATTCTGAATTTTCCTGGTGTACTCCTCCATCGTGTAATTGTCCTTCTCGACCGCGTCCCACTTGTTGACCAGCACCACGCACGACTTCCATTCTTCGAGGATGAAGCCCGCGATGTGCGCGTCCTGGGTGGTGATGCCCGTCGTGGCGTCGATCATCAGGATCGCCACGTCGGCCCGCTCGATGGACTTGAACGAGCGCAGCACGCTGAACTGTTCCACGCCCGGCTCGATCTTTCCGCGCCGGCGGATGCCCGCCGTGTCGATCAGCGTCACCTCCACCCCGTCGAACTCCAGCTTCGAGTCGATCGAATCGCGCGTGGTGCCCGCGATCGGGCTGACGATGGCCCGCTCCTTGCCCACCAGCCGGTTGAGCAGGCTCGACTTGCCCGCGTTTGGCTTGCCCACGATGGCGATCTTGATCGAGTCGTCCTCCTCCTCGTCCACCTGCGGCGGGAAGGCCTCCACGATGCCGTCCAGCAGGTCGCCCGTGCCCGTGCCGTGCAGGGCCGAGATGGGGTACGGGTCGCCCAGCCCCAGCTCGTAGAACTCGGGCGCCTGCATACGGCGCTCCTCGTTCTCGCATTTGTTGACCACCACGAAGACCGGCGGCCAGAACATTCCGTCCGCGCGCTTCTTCTGGTAGCGGCGCAGGATCTCGGCCACCTCGCGGTCGGGCGCGGTCACGCCGCTCTCGCCGTCGGTCAGCAGCAGCACGGCGTCAGCGTCTTCCAGCGCGGCCAGCGCCTGGGCGCGGATCTCCTGGATGAAGTCGGCCGAGCCCACCGAGAGCGGGGTCTTGCCGCCGTGGGTCGGGTCGATGCCGCCCGTATCCACCACGGTGAAGGCGCGCCCGTTCCACTCCGAATCGCCGAACAGGCGGTCGCGCGTGGTGCCGGGCGTGTCGTCCACGATGGCCATGCGCTCGCCGACCAGGCGGTTGAATAGCGTGCTCTTGCCGACGTTGGGGCGCCCGATCAGGGCGACGATGGGTTTATTCATGAAATCTCGCTTCCTATACCGCACTCGGTTGAAAATTGCGCTTTTTGTGAGGTGGAAGCGCAATTTTCAACCGTGGGTATGAAAAAAATGCTGCGGCGGATTCTTCATCCGCCGCCTATTGTA
>CALLJA010000236.1 GCA_938008865.1 uncultured Anaerolineales bacterium | reverse complement strand
TTGGTCATGGCGACCGCTGGGGAGTGGATTCGGGCATTCGCATAAGAAAACCCGTGCGTTCATTGTAGCACGGGTGATTCTCAACGTCAAGCAACTTGCGCGTAGCCAGTTGATGATCTGCCGTACAGGCGGCTGTTTGCGGTTGAGAATAAAACAACCGCCAGAGATGGCGGTTGTGAGCAGACTTGTGTAGATGAAAGGCTCAAACTCGTCGGTCAACGATGTATTTGGCCAGGTTTTCAAGGGCTTCGCGTTCCACTCCTGGGTGCAGCGGTTCAAGGCGGGCCAGAGCGCGGTCCACGAACTGGCTGGCCTCCTGCATGGAGCGTTCGATAGCGTCGCTCTGGCGGATATGCTCGATCAAGCGGGCCATGTTCTCGGCGTGGGTCCAACCGCCGCCGGGCAGGGACAGCACATCGGGGTCATCTGGATGGGCTTCGGCGTAGTAGATGGCAGGCAGGGTGACCAGGCCGTTGAGCAGGTCCGAGCCGACGGGTTTGCCGACGGCGGCCTGGTCGCCGTTGAAGTCGAGGATGTCGTCCACCACCTGGAAGGCCATGCCGATCTGGTAGCCAAAGTCGCGCATGGCTTCGACCTGGTGCTCGTCCACGGGGCTGATCATGGCGGCGGCGCGCGAGGTCATCTCGAACAGCGAGGCGGTCTTGGCGTAGATGCGCTTGTAGTAGTTGTCGCGCTCGATCACGCCGCGCGAGGAGAACATCTGGGTCAACTCGCCGTTGACGATGATGGCCAGAGTTTCAGAGAAGGCTTTCATCAGCGGCAGGTGGTCTGTGTCGGCGGCCAGTTTGGCGGCGCGCGCGAAGAGGAAGTCACCTGTCAGCACCGTGGCAGGCGGGGACCAGCGCGCGTTGAGGGTGGGGATGCCGCGGCGCAGGAGCGCCCCGTCGATCAGGTCATCGTGGACCAGGGTGGCGGTGTGGAGCAATTCCACGGCGGCGCCCAGCGTGACGAGCCGCGCTTCATCGGCCCCCAGCATGTTCCCGACCAACAGGCCGAGGGTGGGGCGGACGCGCTTTCCACCCGCTGCGAGCAGATGTTCGAGCGCGGCGCGCAGGTCGGGGTGGGAATCGTCGGCCTGAACGCGCATGCGCTCTTCTACGAGTTTGACTTGTTCCTGGACAGGTGAAAGGAAGGATACCGTGCTCAAATCAGTCTCCCCAAGCAAAGAGCCGCGCCGCGTTTCGAGTGGTGGCGGCGGCGATCTCCGCAGGGTCTTTGGATTGGATTTCTGCTATTTTATCAGCAATATACCCCACAAAGGCAGGTTCGTTCCGTTTTCCGCGTTGTGGGACGGGGGCCAGAAAAGGGGCGTCGGTCTCGATTAACAACCGTTCGAGGGGAATCTGGCCGATAACCTGACGCTTCTGGTCGGCATTTTTGTACGTGACGGGTCCCGTCACGCCGATGTAGAAGTTCAAGGACATGGCTTTCTGTGCGGTTTCGAGCGTGCCGTTGAAGGAGTGCAATACGCCAGGCCGCTCGGCCAGCGGATGCTGCGCGGCGGCCAGGTCCGCGTGCCAGGCGGAGAGGATGTCAAGCAGGTCGGCGGAGGCGGGGCCCACCCAGGCATCGTCGGCTTCGCGCATGTGGACGACGACGGGCAGGCCAACTTCCTTCGCCAGGGCCAGTTGCGCCTGAAAGGCTTCCCGTTGACGGGCCTGCTGGTCCGCTTCCTTGACCCAGTAATAGTCCAGGCCGATCTCGCCGATGGCGACGATTTTACCCTCACCCCTCCCTCTCCCAGAGGGCGAGGGGGACGTAATGAGGTTTCGCAGATTTTCGACAGAAGATTCATCCCAAGTGTCGAGGTCGGTGGGATGAAAGCCGACCGCGGCGTAGATCATCGGGTGGGCCTGCGCCAGTTTGACGGCGGCCAGGCTCGAGGTCCAGTGCAGGGCGGGGATGAGGATGCGCGTCAAGCCCGCGTCCACCGCGCGCTGGATCACAGCTTCACGGTCCTCGTCGAATTTGTGATAATCGAGGTGGCAATGCGTATCGGTCAGGTTCATGGGCAAGGCAGGCGCATTATATCAGACGGACTTGAGGGAACGCGGACAAAAAAACACCGCCAGAAATATCTCTGGCGGTGTTGTCGGTTTTTGGGGATTTACTTGATGCCTGCGACCTTGAGGCCGTCCTGCAAAATGGCCTGGACCTTGTCCTGGTGGCGGGTCTCACAGTAGACGCGCATGATGGGCTCGGTGCCGCTGAAGCGGATCAGCATCCAGCCGCCGTCTTCGAGCTTGAACTGGAAGCCGTCCACGGTGATCAGGTCGGTGACCTTGAGGCCGCCCAGGGTGGCGGGTTTGGCGTCGAGGATCATCTTCTCGCGGGCCGAGCGGTCGCCGCTGAAGGCTGAGTCGACGCGGTCGTAGAAGTATTCACCGCCGACCTTGGCGAACAGGTCTTTGAGCAGTTCGGTCGGTTTCTTGCCGGTCTTGACCATGAAGTCGAGCATGTACAGGCCGCCCAGGATGCCGTCGCGTTCGGGGACGTTGCCGCGGAAGGCGTATCCGCCGCTTTCCTCGCCGCCGATCAGGGCGTTCGTCTCGGTCATCTTGGGGGCCACGTACTTGAAGCCCACGCCCGTCTCATGGACAGGCACGCCATAGAGTTCGCCCAACTTATTGAGCATGCCCGTGGTCGAGAGGGTCTTGACGATGTCGCCGCGCTCGCCGCGGACCTCGAGCAGGTAATAGGCCAGCAGGGCGTAGACGCGCAACTGGTTGATGAACTCGCCGTTCTCGTCGCCGACGCCGCAGCGGTCGGCGTCACCATCGGTGATGAGCAACACATCGGCCTTGTTGTCGACCGTGGTCTTGAGGCCCACGTCGATGTTGGGGCGGATCGGCTCGGGGCGTTTCATCTCAGGGAAGGACGGGTTGCGCGTGTTGTGGATCTCGATGACCTTGGTCTTGCCGCCCGAGAGCAGGCGCGTGAACCAGCCCGCGCCATTGCCCCACATGGCATCCACGACAACCGTCAGGCCTGCGTCCTTGATGGGCTGCAGGTCGATCAGGCCGTCGCGGGTGAGGTGCTCGATGTAGGGCGTGGCCGCGTCGAACTTGACGATCTCGCCCGCGGCTTCGGCCTCCTTATAAGCCTTGCGCTTGACGTCCTTGACGTCGTCAGGGATGCTGCTTTCGATCTGGAGCAGGCCCTCGGGGTCGATGGCGCCGCCCGTCTCGTTGCGGACCTTGAAGCCGTTGTCGGTGGGCGGGTTGTGCGAGGCGGTGATGTTGACTGCGCCCGCGGCCTTCTTGTCCACCACGGCATAGGCGATGACGGGGGTGGGGGTGGCGCCGTCGGTCAGGTAGACCTTGAGGCCGTTGCCTGCCAGCACTTCGGCCACGGCCGCAGCGAAATGCTCGCTGCTGAAGCGCTTGTCGTGCCCAACTACGATCCACTGTCCCTGCTTGCCCTGGGAGAGCATGTAGGACGCAAATCCCTGGGCGCAGCGGCGCAGGTTGTCGAAGGTGTAGTCTTCGGCGATGACGCCGCGCCAGCCGTCGGTGCCGAACTTGATTTTGTAGGCCATATTTTCTCCTGTAACGCAAATGATGACGGTTTGATTATATCAAGAGAAACCGCTCGGGACCTAGCCGAAGCTGGGTCCCGCCAACTCCACGACCATGTCGCCCAGGCGCTCCAGCGCGCG
>CALLJA010000235.1 GCA_938008865.1 uncultured Anaerolineales bacterium | reverse complement strand
TACAGGCCACCAATCCTCGCGGCCCGCCTGGGATGGCAGGTTGACCGTCAGCCGCGCGCGGACAGTCGCTTGCGGCCTGGGAGTCTCGCCCAGCAGCCTCTCGATGACGGGCGAGACGAACAAATACCCGTTGACCAGCGCGCTGACGGGGTTGCCAGGCAGGCCGATCACCGCCTTGCCCTCGCACGCGCCCAAAATGGTCGGTTTGCCTGGCTTGGTGTTGATGCCATGCACCAACACGCCAGGCTCCCCCAACCGCGAGATGACCTCGGCGGTCATGTCGCGCGTCGAAGCCGACGAGCCTGCCGTGATGAGGACCGCGTCACATTCGGCCAACGCCTTGCGCGCCGCCGTTTCGAGCGCCGCGAACTGGTCGCCGATGACGCCATAGCGGAGCGGCTCGCCGCCCGCCCGTTCGATCAGCGCCGAGAGCGTGTAGGAGTTGATATCACGCACCTGGCCTGGCTGCGGCGACTGAGATGGGTCCACCACCTCGTCGCCCGTCGAGAGCAGTCCGACCTTTGGTTTTTTGGCTACACGCAAAGAGAGGATTCCCAGCGCCATCAGTCCGCCCACCTCGGCGGGACGCATCTTCCGCCCCCTGGGCAGGATGACCGTTTCGGCGGCCACGTCCTCGCCCACGCGAATGACGTTCTCCCCCGCCGCCACAGCGCGCTGGATCTCCATCTCGCCTTCGCGGGCGGGCTGGGTGTATTCGAGCATGACCACGGCATCCGCGCCTGAGGGCAGCATGCCGCCCGTGTGGAGGATCGCGCACTGCCCCGCGCCCACCTCGAAGGTCGGGGCGCCGCCCATCGGCACCTCGCCGATCAGGGACAGGTAGGCAGGCAGCGAGTCGCTCGCGCCGAAGGTATCGCGCGCGCGCACGGCGAAGCCGTCCACGGTGGAGCGCGGGAACTCGGGCAGCGGATGCGGGGCGCGTACATCCTCGGCGCAGACTCGGCCCAGGGACGAGGCAACCTCTACCATAACGGAATCAGGCAGGGGCGCGGACAGACGCGAGAGCAGTAATGCGCGGGCTTCGTCGGGCGGCAGCAGGCTCAGGAATTCGGGCATGTCACCTCAGCCAGAACGTCCAGATCAGGAAGTAGATCGTCAGCCCGTAGACGGCGGTTGCGGTGACGGTCAGGGGCGTCCAGGCGGGCCTGCCACCCTGGGCGATATTGCGCAGCAGGAGGATCTGTAATATGGCGAAGGGCGCGGTCAGGAAGGCGGGCCACAGCAGCGAGAAAGAAAAGCCGAAGAACAGCGCTCCTAAAAAGATGAGGTAGGCGGCGGCGGCCAGCGCGTGATGCAGCGGCACGGCCCGCTCCCAGCCAAGCACCGTCAGCAGGCTGCCGCGGCTGTACTTGCGGTCCTGTGCAAAGGTCTGGAAACTGAGCGCGATCAGACAGGCCAGGCCCAGGGCCGTCAGCGGAAAAGTGACCAGGCCCAACAGGCGATGATGTCCGCCCGCCTGCAGAAGGAACGCCAGCGAGGGGATGGCATAGCCCAACTGGACGGCAAGGAGCACTTCGCCGAAGCCGCGCGAGACGAGCCGCATGGGCGGCACGCTGTAGGCCAACACCAGCGCCAGCGACAATCCGAGGAAGAGAAAAGCCTGCGGGGTAAGATGTCCCTGGCTGTACAGCGCGAAACTGGTGACGGCCAGCGCCGCCAGGGCCCCGACGGAGAGATACAGCAGCGCGTCGCGCAGGGACTTGCGCTGGGCCAGGGTTTCTTCGGGCTGGAGCGGGTCTGCGGTCGGGCGGAAGACCTCGGACAGCATGGACATGGCCGCCTGGGCCAGCAGCGCGCCGAACAAACCCAGCCAGAAGGCAGCGGAGTCGAACGGCACGGCCAGATAGTTGGCCAGGCTGACGCCCAGGATGTAGGTCAGCGCGGCGAAGGCCAGGTAGAGAGGACGGGTGAGTCGAAGGAGGGTCATGGGAGGTTGGTAATTTGTAGTTGATGATTCGACCTGAGCGGAGCCGCTGTTCTGCGCGGCGCAGGCGAAGGTCGCTTGGGTTAATTCTTCAGAAACGCTTCCAGTCTGGCGACGGCTTCGGGCAGGTTCTTACGGCCCAAACCAAGGCGGAAGTGGTTGCGGCGGTCGTCGTACACCGCGCCTGGCAGGAGCAGCACGCCCGCTTCGCGCACAAGGCGGTCACAAAAATCTTCCACGTCGCCTTCGACGAGGCGGGGGAAGCCCATCGAACCCGCCTGCGGGCGAACCCAGCGGAAGAGGTCCGCGCGGCGGGCGAAAAGGCCGTCAATGACAGCCAGGTTGGCGCGGATGATGCCCAGGTTGCGCTCGATCAGCTTCTCGCGATGACGCAGGGCCAACTCCGCCAGGAATTCGCTGGGGGCCGAGTTGCAGATGGTGGTGTAATCCTTGAGCGCGGCCATGCGCTGAACCACATCCTGATTCTGCGCGGCGATCCAGCCGATGCGCAACCCCGCCAGCCCGTAGGTCTTGGAGGTCACGCCCAGCGACACGGCCTGCGGACCCAGGTCACAAGCGGCTGGCAGGCGCAGGGATGGGTCATATTCCGACTCGCGGTAGACCTCGTCCGAGAAGAGCAGCAGGTTGTTTTCCTGCGCAAAGCGGTGGAGCGCCTCGAAGTCCGCGCGCGGCATGAGATACCCCGTCGGGTTGTGCGGCGTGTTGACCACGATGGCCCTGGTATTGGTGCGCATCAGGTGACGCAGCTCGTCGAGGTCGAGCGCCCAGCCGTTCTCCTCGCGCGCCATCCACGGGCTGACGTCACAACCGATGGCGCGGGCGATCTCGGCCAGCGACTGGTAGCCCGGTGCATGGACGATGATGTGGTCGCCGCGCTCCAGCATGGCGTGCATGAAGAGAAAGATGGCCTCCTCCGCGCCCGCATGGACCAGTACTTGCTCGGAGCGGATGGTCGTATACAAACCACAGATGGCCTGGCGCAGTTTCGGGTCACCTTGCGATTCGGTGTATCCCAGCCAGGTCTGCTGGAAGCGCTCCTCTGCGCCTGGTTCGAGGGCGAGCAAGTCCACGATGGACATCGATTCGCAGTC
>CALLJA010000234.1 GCA_938008865.1 uncultured Anaerolineales bacterium | reverse complement strand
CCCATCGACTTCAATCCCCGCCCTGGCACGCGCTCGGTGGTCATCACGGGACCCAACACGGGCGGCAAGACCGTCTCGCTCAAGACGGTCGGCTTGCTGGTGCTGATGGCCCAAAGCGGCCTGCACATCCCCGCCGAGAGCGGCTCCGAGCTGCCCTTCTTCCACTCGGTGTGGGCCGACATCGGCGACGAGCAATCCATCGAACAATCGCTTAGCACCTTCAGCGGCCACATCACCAACATCATCCGCATCCTCAAGAAGGCCGACAACCGCTCGCTGGTCATCTTCGACGAGCTGGGCGCGGGCACCGACCCGCAGGAAGGCGCGGCCCTGGCGCGCGCCATCCTCAACCATCTGCTCGAACGCGGCATCACCTCGCTGATCGCCACGCACTACCCCGAACTCAAGGCCTTCGCGCACTCGACCGAGGGCGTGGTCAATGCTTCTTTGGAATTCGACATCGCCACCCTGCGCCCGACCTACAAGCTGACCATCGGCCTGCCGGGCCGCTCCAACGCCCTGCTCATCGCCCAACGCCTGGGCCTGGACCCCGAGATTGTCTCCGCCGCAAAAGGCGACATCAACCCCGACGACATCCGCGCCGATAAACTGCTCGACGACATCCGCAAGGAACGCAACCGCACCTCGCGCGAACGCGAGAAGCTGGAGAAAGCCCGCGCCCGTTTCGAAACGCAGACCAGGGAACTTGAAGCCCGCCTCGAAAAGATCGAGGACGAGCGCCGCGAGGTGCTGGCCAAGGCGCGCGCCGAAGGCGAGTTGGAAGTGGCCGTGCTCAAGCGCAACATCGACTCGCTCAAGGGTCAGTTGAAGAAAGCCCGCCAGCCGCTGGAGGCCATCCAGAAGGTCGAAGAGAGAATCGAGAAGATCGAGGAGAAGGTCGAAGCGCCCGTGGCCCGCAAGCCCCAGCCCGAGCGTGGACCATCCATCAAGCAGCGACCGCTCGCGCTGGGCGAGAAGGTCATCGTCGGGTCGCTGGCGGCCGAGGGCGTGGTGACCGCTTTGGGCGAGGCAGACGCCGAAGTCCAGATCGGCAGTGTGCGGCTGCGGGCGAAACTGTCGGACCTGTCGCGCAAGTCGGGCGAGCCTGTCGAAGAGGCGTCCAAGGTCAAGGTGCGCGAGGCGGCGTCCACGCTGACCCGCGCCTCGTCCTCGCCCGGCATCGAACTTGACCTGCGCGGACAGATGGCCGACGACGCGCTCGACAAGCTCGACCGTTATCTCGAACAAGCCTACCTGACGGGCCTGCTGTGGGTGCGCATCATCCACGGCAAGGGCACGGGCAAACTGCGCCAGGCCGTGCGCGACATGCTGCGCGGACATGCCTACGTCTCTTCCTATGAAGAAGGCGGCGACAAGGAAGGCGGCGCAGGCGTGACCGTGGCCAAACTGAAGACCTCGTAACGAAGGAGTGACACATGACCCTCGACGAAGCCATTCAAAAAATAACAGGCATCGTGAAAGCCTCCAGCGCCAGCGCGGAGATCAAAGCAGTGAAGATGTCGGACGAAGAAGTGCGGCTGTCGGTGTATGCCCCCGCGGGCGACATCCAGAAGATCAAGGATGCGACCTTCCAGCCCGCCATCGACCTGCTCAACGCGGACGGACTGGACATCCAGGTCTTCGTCTACGACAAGGACGCCCCGCCGTTGAAGGGATAGCAGAAAAGCAAGGAAAGAAAAAGGACTCTGCCGGTCGCAGAGTCCTTTTGTTTAAGAAGGGAGTTGGTCGCGCTGGGCGAAGTAGTCCTTGACCGCGCCCAGGCCAAGGGTCAGGGTCAGGATGACGATGTCCATGAGGAACAGGCCGACGATCAGAAACAGCACCCACCAGGGCGGCTGAATGTTGTATTCGAAGCTGGCCCTCCCACCATGCAGCAGGCTCTTTATCTCATTGGTCTGGATCGAGACGGGACTGTAATCGGTATAGACCTCGTTCAGCGCCACCTGGCTGCCATCGGAGGTGATGAATTCGGTGCGGTAGGCGCAGCCCTCAGAGCAGCCGTCATCGACGACAGTGGCATCCACGATGTGAGCGATCTCTTTATGGAAGGTGGGGAACTTGCCGAGCAAATAGGTCTGCCGCTGACAGGTATAGGTCTGGTCGGGTTGCTGGACGCAGGTGATCTCGGTGCTATTCACGAAGACCAGCACGAAGATCAGGAAGAATAATACACTGCCAGCCAGTGCCGCAAAGTAGATAAAGAGTTTTTTTAGCATGGGGGAAGGCTCCTATAAATATAAGTGACAGTCACCTCGCCTACACCGCTACGCTGAGATGCGATTTTTCAGGTGACTGTCACGTTGTAACTGTAATAACTGCCATTCATCCACAAACTTTAAAATGCGCGGACGGATGTAGAAGGCGTCGGGGTCGGCCACCGCGCGGCGGGACTTGATCAACTCCATCGCGGAGAGGGCGTCCATGCCCTGGGCGATCAGGATGCAGGCGCCCATCGCCACGCTGCGATGCTTGCCGTAGGCGCAATGGCTGTAGACCTTTCCGCCCGCGCGGACCGTCTCGAGCGCGGCCTGCGCCCCGTGCATCAGGCTGTGCATGGAGATGGGGAAGAACGGGCTGTCGATGGAGCGCAGCCAGAGCAGGCGCAGCGGACTCGGCGCGGGGTCAGGCGCGGGGCCGCGGCTGAAGCGCATGTTGATGATCAGCCGCACGCCCAGGCTCCGCAACTGGTCGTAGTCCGCGGCGAGGGGCGTGTTGCCGATGAAGAGGTCGTCGGTGATCTGGGAAAAATTCATGGCGCGAATGGTATCACATCGGGTCTTTTCTGAAAGGGGAATTTTGTGCTACAGTAGAGGCATCACGGCACATACGAGGGAAGG
>CALLJA010000233.1 GCA_938008865.1 uncultured Anaerolineales bacterium | reverse complement strand
TGACCGTCGTGTCCTTTGTGTTTGAAAAAGGTTTCCCGTTCATTACGGGAGACCCGGAATCAAAAAAATCCAGACGGTTGACCGCCTGGATTTTTTTGATTCACGCTGCTTTATGCAGCCTGTTTTTGGAAGGCAACGCGTCCCCACAGCCACAGGGCGCCGAAGCCGAAGAACACAATGGCGGCCTTCAACAGGAAGCCGATGGGGCCGAGGGCGGGCACCAGCGGAAAGTCGAACAGGCTGAGGCCCAGCACCAGCACCACGATCCCGATGATCGACGGCCAGTATTTATTTTCGGACGCTGCAGGGTTGAGGCGCGCTAGGATCCAGCGGCCGATATTCTCACCGACCAGCACCTGCGTCAGCAGGAAGGTGACCAGGATCAGCCCGAAGGCCAGCGCGATCTGGGCCAGCAGACCGAGCATGGTGATCGCAGCGGTCAGCCACCAAAGGGTGAGCATACTCGAAAGCACGATCCCGATGATCCAGGCCACGAAGATCAGCAGGCCTGCAAAGAAGGACGTCGCGAAGGCCACCACGCCCCACAACAGGCTGGGAGCGGGCTGAGCCCACAACTGGCCTGGCGCAGCTTTCATGAACCTGGGGAAGAGCGAGCCGAGCACTAGGCTGACCAGGATCAGGGTCGCCATCCAGCGCAGGCTGTTGAAGCCCCAGTCCAAGACCTTCTCACCCTGGGACGGCTCGGCCACCGTCACCGTTTCGTCGGGGTCTACGGCGGGTTCCACGCGGCTGACCTTCCCGCCGACCGCGCCCTCGGGAATCGACAGGTCCACCGTGCTGCTGTATTTCAGGTTGCCCGCGATGCTGGCCTGGTCATCCACGGTCAGGCCCGTCCTGGCCGAGGGGATGTCGATGGGCAGGTTCTGGTCCATATACATGTGCATCTGCATCGACTGGCCGCTGTCGGCGTTGGCGTCCACATAGGCTTCCACGTCCCCGCCAAAGGCGCCGTTCAATTCGAGCGCCGCCGTGGCCGCCAGGACGTCTTCCGCCACCTCGCCCGACAGGACGGCCTGCGCCCCAGCCACCACCAGTTCCCCGCCCACGCTGGAGCCTGCCCTGGTTTCGATGCTGGCGCCCGCCGCAACCACATCGCCGCTGACCACGGCCCCATCGTTGACCTGCATGGCTGCGCCCGCCATGCGTACGTCGTCTCCGACCGTGCCGTTGATGACAATGGTCTCGCCTGCGGCGATCAGGTCGCCTTCAATTTTGCCGTTGATGGTGATGAGTGTTCCAAACACGATCAGGTCGCCTTTGACCGTGCCGTCCAGTGTAAAGGACTTTTCGACAGAAACGTACAGGTCGTCCTCGATGACCTCGCCCTTTGCAATGGTCACATCCTGGCCCGAGCGCCCGTCGAAGGCGTGGACGGGCGCGGCAAAGACCGCGCTCACCAGGGCCAGCAAAATAAAGATTGAAAGAAACTTGCGAATGTGTTTCATGGCATCTCCTTGCGAAAATAAACGACTTCCTCTTTCCATACGAAAACGGGAAGGGGAAGTCGCAATTTTTGAGAAAACTCGCGGTTACGGGTTGCCCCGCCTGGCGCGCGTGCGGCGGGTGATGCCTTCGAGCAGCAGTTTGGCGGCCTCTTCCTGGCTGGCTTCGAGCGCCACGTCCACGGGTAGTTTGCCGTCGTTGCTGCGCGCGTCTAGGTCGGCCCCGCCAAAGATCAGCGCGCGGATCATGTCCAGGTTGCCGTTCTGCGCGGCGGCGTGCAGCGGGGTGAATCCGCTCTGCTCGCGGCAGTTTGGGTCTGCGCCGTGGGCAAGCAGCAAGTCCACGATGCGCAAGTGGTTGCCCGCCGCAGCCGATTGCAGCGGCGTGGACTGCAGGGAATTGCGCGAGGCCGAGTTGACCGCTGCGCCCGCCATGATCAGATACCTGGCCGCCTCGTACTGGCCGAAGAAACAGGCCAATCCCAGCGGATGAAATCCATCTTCAGCATGGCGCTTGACCAGTTCGGGTTCGCGCGCCAGGATGCGGATGATGTGCTCGGTCTTGCCTGTGGCGGCGGCCTCGTGGATGTTGAGCGTCACCTTTTTTTCGGCCAGGAAATCGGCCAGGTCAGGCTCCTGGTGGTAGGCAGCCACCAGGACCGGGCTGAGGCTGCCCTCCTCGCGGTGGATCAGGCCCGGGTCCTCGGCCAGCAGACGCTTGACTTCCTCTGCGTTGCCTTGTTTGATGGCGGTGAAAAATTCATTTACCATGCGTGGAATGGGTTTCCCGTAAAAAAAGATGAATGCGGACAAAAAACGGATAGCGCGAAGGTAATCTATGAAAATTCCCTTGCACAAAGATACTCAATTATATCCCCGACTTTGCAAATTTGTTGGGACAATTGCGTTTCCGTACGCTACAGGTAGTTCCCCACCCTGGGCCACGGCCTGCTCCCGTTTTCAGGCGGGTTCCAGCACTTTGGGTGCTTCCAGCCAGCCGCGCGCCCGTTCCACCGCCTCGCTGACCAGCGAGCCCGTGAACGGCGAAAGGTCAGCATCGAAGCCGAACTCGTAGCCGCGCACCGAGACCAAAACCGCCTCGGGCACTCTTTCGTATAGCGACTGGCACATCGAGAGCAGCATTTCAGGTGTCAGGTGATGGGTGAAGGGCGAGGTCTGGTACTCGGGAGCCAACTCCACAAGCTGGACGTTATCGGGGATATTGCCTGTGTGCGCATCTACGAAGCAGACTCGGTCAAAGGTGGAAATATCCTCGGCCATCTCGGGCGTGAGCTGGAGATGAAAGGCGAAGGTCGTGCCAGGCGCGCAAGGCAGAGGCTCCTCCCACGAGGTGGAGGTCTCCAACCCCAATTGACTGGCGAGGCCCGTCAACAC
>CALLJA010000232.1 GCA_938008865.1 uncultured Anaerolineales bacterium | reverse complement strand
GTTTTCTTACGCTCCTCTTATTGACGCTCATTTTTTGGCATGTTATCATTCTCAGCGCTTGTTTTGGCACTCAAGATATCTAAGTGCTAAAAAATGACCCATGCGCGCCCTGACCGACCGCCAGAAATCCCTGCTCTTGTTGGTGATCCGTGATTACATTGACACGGCCCAGCCCGTAGGCTCGAAGCATCTCGTCGAGCGCTACCATCTTGACCTGTCGTCGGCCACCGTGCGAAATGAGATGTCCGCGCTGACGGATATGGGCTACCTGCGTCAGCCGCATACCTCGGCGGGCCGTGTCCCCACGGAAGAGGGTTACCACTTCTTTGTGGGGCAGATGGTCAACCAGGCCGAACTGCCCGAGTCGGTCCAGCGCACCATCTCGCACCAGTTCTACCAGTCCCGCCCCGACGTGGAGCAGTGGATGACCCTGGCCGCTTCGGTGCTGGCGCATCAGTCGCAGGCTGTCTCGGTGGTGACCGCTCCGCTGCCAGAACAGGCGCGCTTCAAGCATGTGGAGTTGATCTCCACCCAGGGCCGTCAGGTGCTGATGGTGCTGGTCATGACGGGCGGCGAGGTCAGCCAGCAGATCCTGACCCTGGCCGAACCCGTCGCCCAGGAACGCCTCAGCCAGACCGCTACGCGCCTCAACGCCGCCTTGAACGGGCGCGGCCTCGACGAGTTATCCGCCCTGGCCGCGCGGTCGGATGCGCTCGAGCAGGATATCCTGACTCTGATCTCGGCGGACATGCGCCGCGCCATGGAACGCGTCTCGGGGCAGATCTACACCGACGGTCAGACTAACCTGCTGGCCGAACCTGAGTTCGCCGAGTCTGACGAGGCCCGCCGCGCCCTGCGGCTTTTTGAGGAACGCTCCACACTGCAAGGCCTGCTGGCGCGCGTCTCCACCAACAGCACGGTCGGCGGCCTGCAAGTGTTGATTGGCAGTGAAGGCGGCTGGGAGGAACTGCGCCAGTGCTCGATGGTCATCTCGCGCTATGGCGTGCCTGGCATGGTGACAGGGACGTTGGGCGTGCTGGGACCGATGCGCATGTCGTACGCGCGGACCATCCCCACGGTGCGCTTTGTAGCCGCGCTGTTGAGCGACCTGGTGACCGACTCGATCGCAGGCGAATAAAATTATCAACATCACATTTCGAGAGTGAAGGCATGACCGACAAGAAGAAACACAAACACGAAGAGGAAGTCCAGGCGGAGTCTGCGCCCAAGGGTGAGGATCAAACTCAGGCGGCGGAGATCGCGGCACTGACCCAGCGTCTCGCCGAGGTCGAGTCCAAAGCTGCCGAGTACAAGGACGGCTGGCAGCGGTCCCAGGCGGAGTTCGTCAATTACAAGAACCGCGTGGCGCGCGACAACGAATTGACCTTCTTCACGATGAAGGGCGACATCCTCAAGAAGGTGCTGCCCGTGCT
>CALLJA010000231.1 GCA_938008865.1 uncultured Anaerolineales bacterium | reverse complement strand
CTCCGCCCCCGCCACCTCCGCCCCCGCCGCCGCCTGATGTGACCAGGTGGTATCGCATCGCCGACGCCACCCTGGCCGTGCGCGAGAGCGCCAGCGCCTCGGCCAAAATCCTCGGCTACCTGACGAAGGGCGATGTCATCTCCTGCGTCAGCGACCCCGACGCGGCAGATTGGGTCCAACTCCGCCGCGTGGACGGTTTCACGGGCTGGAGCCTGAAGAAGACCCTGGTCGCGCTGGGCAAGGACCAGCCCGCCGCCGTCCAGCAGAAGATATTCAACAACACCACCTATTTCCGCAAGGTGGTGACGTCGCCCAGCCTGAACGTGGTGCATGTCCTCTCGGTGGACCTGCGCTCGAGCGTCCTGAGTTTCCTTGTCACGCCGTCGGATCACGAAAATGGTGACCTGTGTTCGCGCAAGACCACCGAGTTCCTCAAGGAATTCGGCGCGCAGATTGCCATCAACGGCAACGGGTTCGGGTATGTGCTCGACGGCGGCAACGACTGTCCCGATGGACATGACCTGGTGCGCGTCAACGGGTTCGCCGCCTCGCGCGGAAAGGTCTACTCAGACCGCGGTGGTCCCACGGTCTACATCAACCGCAACAAGGTCCTGCGCATCGACGAGTTGCAGGGCAAGCCCTTCAACGCCGTCTCCGGTGACCGCGTCATCATCAAGAAGGGCAAACAGGTCCCCAACCTGGCCACCAACATCCCCAACCCGCGCACGGCCCTGGGGCTGACCAAGAATGGCAAGGGCCTGGTCCTGATGGTCGTGGATGGACGCCAGCCTGGTTACAGCGAGGGCGTCAACTTCCCCGACCTGGTGCAGTTGATGCTGTCCTACGGCGCGTATGATGCCATCAACATGGACGGCGGCAGTTCCTCCGCGATGGTCATCCAGGGCAGGGACGGGGAACCCGTTCTCTTGAATTCGCCCATCGACATGAACACACCCGGCCGGGAAGCCTCCGTGGCCAACCATCTCGGCATCTTCATCCAGAAGTAGCCACTCACAAGTCAACAGGCCGACTCAAGCGAGTCGGCCTGTTCCATTTTTCTGATTCGGTCCTTTTGAATTTTGAGAGGTCATTTCTCGTACACAAAAATCTCCTCGATTGTCTTCTCGAACACCTCCGCAATCTTGAACGCCAGCGGCAGGCTGGGATCGTACTTCTCTGTCTCGATGGCGTTGACCGTCTGCCGCGAGACGCCCAGCCGCTCCGCCAGGTCCGCCTGGGACCAGTCCCGTTCGGCGCGCAGCACCTTGAGTTTGTTCTTCATCCGTATCTCCGTGAAATAAAAGCCTGGCCCAGTCCCCACAGCAGGATCATGAGCGGAAAGACCCACAACAGCGAGATGCGCGGAAACCCCACGTTTTCCAGGAAGCCATAGGAGAAGGTCAACAGGCCGGTTGTCCCAGCCGCGAAGCCGATCGACAGCAATTGGATGCGTTGCTGAAGTTCATCGATGCTGCCCAGGTAGCGGATGAAGAAATAGACCATAAAGGCCACGGGCGCAACTGGCGTCAGCGCGACGATCATGCGCGCGGGGGTGAATGGGTACTCTCTCAGCGAATTGACCGCAATGATCGAGGGGATGAGCGTGAGCACGTAGGCGATCATCGAATAAATGAACTCGCGCAGGTAGCGTTTGGTGGGAGCGTCCATGAATTTGTCTCCTTGATATTATGTAAAGTTTACTTGACTTCTTTAAATATAAAACATCCTTGACATTTAGTCAAGGATGTTTTACTTATTGCTAGAACGCAATTTCGCCAACCTGCTCAAAGTTCACGTCGAACAACTCGTCGGCTTCCATCTCGCTTTCGGCGTCGGCGGCATCGCCCGCGCGCACGCCGCGGTCGCAGTAGCCGCGATAGGGGCAGTAGGCGCACCTTTGCAGGTCGTCCGTCAGGGCAAAATTCGTGGCGGCGGCGATCTCCTCGGCCAGCTTGACCAGGGCGTCCCAATCGCGTTGGAATTGTCCCGCGTTATAGGGGAAGACGGCGGGCTCGGACGGGAAATCCGCGAACCAGTACACCATCTGAATCTGTTCTGGACCGATAGGCTGGTCGCCGTTTAAGTGGTTGCCCGCCTTCCCGAGCAGCGCGCGATAAATGCGCGTTTGCCAGCGCGGAGCCAGCCATTCGGTGCGGGGCCGCTTGCGGTAGGTCTTCCAATCGTAGATCAGCGCCTGCCCGTCGCGGACAGCGACCAGGTCGTATTTGGCGACCAGCCGAAACGGTCCGAGCGGGGCAGAGAGGGTCACTTCAGGGTGTTTCGCGTAGTCATTAATGGGGAAGTCCGCGCGCAGGTAGTTGTCCCACCAGCGCGCAAGGTTGGCGGTGTTGGCCAGCCGTCCGACTCGTTCGGCGGGGATGCCGATTAGATGTTGCTGCACCAGGCGGTGGAAATACTCGCCCTCCTGCTGGTGCTTTTCGTTCTCCAGCGCGGGTTCCGACTCGACGGCGGGATATTGCAACTGTTCGAGGTAGCGCAACTGAAAGCGCCGCGGACAGTCTGTATAATCCTGCAGGGACGATTGGCTGAGTGTGCGCAGGGCGGGGGCGGTCATGTGCCTATTTTCCCACAGATGGGAAGGGTATGCTATACTTCAAAAAACTTCAGGAGGGGCCAGATGCCTCAAGATGCCCAGGTTGCTGTTTTCATTGACTATGACAATATCGAGATGAGCGTTGGCGAAGCCCTCGGCCATGGCGCCGAAGTGGATTGGGCGCGCGTACTCGGGATCGCCACCCAAATGGGACGCGTGATCTTGCGCCGCGCCTACGCCGATTGGGCCGAAGCCGCCGACCAGCAGCGCACCCTGCTGGCCCAGGGCGTGGAGTTGATTCACGTCAACAGCCGGCGCGGCAAGAACGCCGCCGATATCCGCATCGTGATCGACGCGCTGGAACTGCTGTACTCCGACCAGACGGCCTTCACGCACGTCCTGCTGGTCTCGGGTGACGGCGATTTCACTGAGTTGGTCCACCGCCTGCGCGCGCGCGGCAAGGTGGTGGTGGGGTTGGGCGTGAGCGGCAGCAGCGCCGAGTACCTTGCTAACGCCTGCGACAAATTCCAATACTACGACAAGTTGCAAGGCATTCCCAGGCCGAAGAAGAATCCGCTGGTCGTCCACGCCGCGAACCACCATGCGGCGGGCGGAAACGGCTCGAAGCCCGGCCAGACGCGCGAATTGCAGGCTGCCATCCTGACCCAGCCCGAGCCGCTGTTGGATCAATACATCAGGTCGCTCAACGGGCACAAGATCCGCATTACGCCCAGCCCATACCGACCCACCATCATCTACAAACTATACGACCTGGTGCTGGCCAGCCCCGGCATTACCTTCAACCAGTTGAAGGACAGCGCCAAAGCCGCTTTTGCAGACCAGTCTGCCGCCGTCGAGCCGCAGGTGGTCCACGACACGGTTCATCAACTCTTCCACACCTTCTGCTTCGAGTTCGAGGGCGACGAGCGCATCATGGACCGCAGGATGAAGTTCGTGCCTGGCGTGCAGCGCCCGCTGGATTTGCTCGAAAAGTGCGACCGCAAGATCCTGGCCATGCTGACCAGCGATTACGGTTCGGCGGAGCATCTCAACAAGGAAACGCTGGCTCAATTGCTGTATGGCGG
>CALLJA010000230.1 GCA_938008865.1 uncultured Anaerolineales bacterium | reverse complement strand
CAAGGCCATTTTTACGCCCATCTTCTCCGATGCGGTCGGGGAATATCTAAAGTAAGACCCATCGAACCGCCGCTTTTCTCAAGGTGCTTGAATGGAAACTGAATTCCTTCCCAAAATTGCAATGAGCATCCACGCCCACCCCGACGACCAGGAGTTCACCGTGGCCGGCGCGCTCGCTAAATGGGCACGGTTGGGCTGCCAGGTCATCTCGGTTATTATTACCAGCGGAGACGCGGGCTCGAATGACCCTGCCCACGGCGCGGAGTACAAATCCGCGCTGGCTGAACTGCGCGAGGATGAACAGCGCTCCGCCAACGCCGTACTGGGCGTACGGGAAACCATCTTCCTGCGTTATCCCGATGGTGAGTTGGAGCCAACCATTGCCTTGCGCAAGGAGTTGACGCGCCTGATCCGCCAGTACAAGCCCGAGGCCGTACTGACGGGTAACCTGGAATCTGCATTTTATGGAAGCGAGTACATCAATCATCCCGATCATCGCGCGGCGGCCGAGGCAGCCACCTACGCTGTCTTCCCGTCGGCGGGGACTCGGCTCATTTTTACCGACCTGCTTGCAGCGGGGTATGAGCCGCATAACGTCAAACGCCTGTATATCCACGGGGCCGAAAAATCAGACACCTGGGTCGACATCAGCGCCGACATCCACACCAAGGTCGAGGCCCTGCGCAGGCACGTCAGCCAGTTGAATGGGTGGGACCCCGAACCGATGATCCGCGAGTGGGCCGCCGAGGAGGGCAGGGAAAAAGGCCTGGCCTTTGCCGAAGCCTACAAGGTCATGCTGCTCGTGAAGGACGAGGAGCAGGCTTGAGTTTCACGAGCCTCGATTTCCTGTCGTTCTTTGGCGTCGTTTTCGCGCTGTATTGGCTGGCGCGCGACCGCCGCTGGCAGAACGCCCTGTTGCTGCTGGCGAGCTATGTTTTCTACGGCTGGCTGCATCCGTGGTACGCTGCGATGCTGGGCGTTTCGACCCTGGCCGATTTTTTCATCGCGCGCGGTATGGCGGCCCGTCCCGAGCGCAAGCGCGCCCTGCTGTGGCTCTCGGTGCTGGTCAACCTGGGGGTGCTGGGATTCTTCAAATATTACAATTTCTTCGGCCCCGCCCTGGTCGGCGTGTTGGAGGGGCTTGGCCTGCAAGCCGATCCGCTATGGGTGCGCATCCTGCTGCCCGCGGGGTTATCGTTCTATACCCTGAAAAAGCTCGGCTACATTTTGGATGTCTCGAACGGGACGCTCAAGCCGACCCATGGGCTGCTGGATTTTGCCCTGTACGTTTCCTTCTTCCCGCAGATCGTGGCGGGTCCCATCGACCGGCCCCGCAGCCTGATCCCGCAACTCGAAGCCGCCCGCGTCTGGCGGGCAGACCTGTTCCACCGCGCGTGGCCTCTGCTAGCGATGGGTTTCTTCAAGAAGATTGTCATCGCCAACACCGTCGGCGCCCTGGCAGACCGTGTCTTCAACCTGAATCATCCCAACCTGGTGCTGATCGTGCCCGCCGCGTTGGGTTTCACCCTGCAGATCCTGGCCGACTTTTCGGCCTACACCGACCTCTCGCGCGGATTCGCCCTGCTGCTGGGCTTCGAAACCCCCGAGAATTTCAAGAACCCATACCTGTCGCTCTCCCCGACCGAATTCTGGAACCGCTGGCATATCAGCCTGTCCACCTGGCTGCGCGATTACGTCTTCTTCCCGCTGCGGCGGGCCTTGATGCGCAGCCAGCGTCCGCTGCCCGAGTGGCTTGTCCAGTCCGCGCCGCCGTTGGTGACGATGCTGGTCAGCGGACTCTGGCACGGCGCAGGTTGGACCTACCTGGCTTGGGGGGGGATGTACGGCCTGCTGATCGTGCTCTACCAGACTCTCGGCTTGCGCGGCGAGTGGAAGCCGCAGGGTCGCGTGAAAGTTTTCCTGGCCTGGCTGGTGATGTTCACGTTCATTGTTTTCGGCTGGCTGCTGTTCAAATCCCCTTCACTGGCATGGGCTTTCCAATCCCTGTTCTCCGACCCCTTTGCCGCCACGCTGGACGAGCAGGCTGTGGCCCTGGTGCTGCTCTCGACTACCTTCTTCTATTTCATTCCACTGGCGGTCAAACTGCTCATGGACCGCTTCCTGAAGCCCAATTCATACCTGCACGCCTTCTACTATGCCGCCGCGATCCTGGCGACCATTTTCTACCTCAACTCTGCGGCCAGCGATTTCATCTATTTTCAGTTTTAGCCTGGCAGCCGAATCGAAAAGCGGGCAGCCGCCCCACGGGTGGCTGCCCGCTTTGATGTTGCCTGCGGTTAGAATGCGAACCAGCCCACCAACACCGAAACCAGTACCAGGGTGATATTGTCGATATCTTTGTGCGGCAGCGATTCGACCGCCGTCCCTGCCAGTGCCACCAGCGTGATGGGCAGCAGGTATCCGCTG
Source organism: uncultured Anaerolineales bacterium (assembly GCA_938008865.1). Lineage (GTDB taxonomy): Bacteria > Chloroflexota > Anaerolineae > Anaerolineales > Villigracilaceae > JACPVF01. The sequence continues at coordinate 1,199 of CALLJA010000230.1, read as the reverse complement.
AACGGTCCGCTGAATACCCCCAATGCGGCATAAATGAACAGGATGGCGGCGGTCATGATCCAGCCGCCGAAAAACACGCTCAACGATCCCGCCACCGATTTCTCGCCGCTCCACGGCAGTTTGGGTGAAGCCACTCGCCGCCCCACCACGTCGGCCAGGCCGTCGCCGCCGCACATCATCATCAGCGCGGCGATGCCGATGGGCGAGTCCTTCCAGAAAACGAGGGTCAGCACGACGAAGGCGATGCCGTAGTACAACGGACCACGCAGAATCTCGTGCGGATTGCCCGTGCGCGACATGGCCTGCACGGCGGCTTCATCTTTCAGGATCCCCAGGCCCACCAGCGCAAACTGGACCACGATCATCAGCGGTACCAGCGCCGCCAGCCAGCGCGCCTCGGGACGGTCCGCGAACATCAGCCAGCACAACACGAAGATCGGTCCCGTGCCGATGTGGATCAATTTGCGGCTCAGACGCGATTCGATCCAGCCGCGGTGGGCGAAGAAGTCCATCAGGCGCAGGAAGCTCACGGCGATGGCCAGGGTCAAGAAGGCGGCGAGATAGGTGTTCATCGGTAGATTCTCCAGCACAGGTTTGTGTATAGAAACCCTATGATACGCGAAAAGATGGCGTCTCGCGGGAGTTTGATAGGAATCGGACAGAGGCGGCCCTCACCCGCCTTGTGGAAATCGGTTGTATACTTTGAAAAAAAGGAGACAGGTATGCTCACAATCGAGATCAAGCAGGATGCTCAGACCGTCTCGGTCATGACCGCGGCGGAGAAGGTCTTCAAGACCGGTTCGCGCGGTTACTTTGGCATGGGCAAGATCCAGATCGGTGAAAAACGCTACCAGGTGCAGGTCCAACTGGTGGAGATCGGCTCGAAGCCGAAGGAGGAAGAGACGAAATAGCCCTCGATAAAAAAAAGACACCCTCAGGGCGTCTCTTGTTTGTGCGGGCCAGCAGGATTCAAATGCCATCCCCTCGATGGGATCTGGGACCAAAAGCAGGGAAGTAGACCCAGCAGGATTCGAATACCATCCCCTCGATGGGGGCCAAGACTAAAAGCAGGGAGTGGGCCCAGCAGGATTCGAATGCCATCCCCTCGATGGGGGCCGAGACCAGAAACAGGGAAGTGGGCCCAGCAGGATTCGAACCTGCGACCAAGCGATTATGAGTCGCCTGCGCTAACCGCTGCG
>CALLJA010000229.1 GCA_938008865.1 uncultured Anaerolineales bacterium | reverse complement strand
ATCAGGGCGGCCAGCAGTCCCGCCGTTTCGCCGAAGGTGCGCTGGACGAGTTTGTATAGCACCAGCACGGAGAGCGACCCCGCCAGCGCCTGCGGCAGGATCAGCGACCAGCCGTGGAAGCCGAAGACCAAAACGCTCAAGGCCTGGACCCAGAAGCCGAGCGGAGGTTTGTCCACGCTGACGAAGCCGGCCGGGTCGAACGAAACGAAGAAGAAGTTATGCCAGCTCGTCAGTAGACTTTGCACCGTGGCGGCATAATACAGGTTGCCAAAACCGTCCTGCCCGATGCGGAAGAGGCGCAGGAAGAAGGCCAGGAGGAAGAGGAAGATCAGCAGGACTTGCGTTTTGGTGAAGCGCATGAAATTAAGACTGTTTATCGGTGAACGTGAGGAACCACTTTGTTAAGAAGAACGCCGCCACCCAAGACAGCAGGTTGAGCGTCACAAAGAACCCAATGATGACGTAGTTGCCCGAGTTGAAGATGGGCGAGGGCGGCGGGTGCATCACGTTGGCAGCAGTGGCAAAGATGACCCGCAACACGACGATGTAGGCAATGTTGGCGGCCGAGGTCAACAACTTGTTGCTCATCATCCACAAGCCGACCTGGAGCAGCACGCCTACCACGGCGAAGGTCACCGCCAGGCGGAAGCGCGGCTCGGACAGGAACAGGCCGTTCCAGTTGGTCTGCATGGCCAGCAGCGAGAGCGGCAGGTACGTCACCCAGAAGCTGATGCCCGCCCGTCCCAGCGCGGCGGACCAATCATGGAGGACGTCGCGGCGAGTGACGAGTCCCGCCAGCCCCGCCAGCGCGGCAGCGAGGAAGGCGATCTCGGCGGTCAGCACCCAGGCGCCGTGCAGGTAGACGATGCGCACGTTCGCGCCCAGCGACTGCTCCTCGGGCCCGAAGAGCGCCAGCACGGCAATAGCCAGCACCGCAATGAAGAAAAGCATGAGGGGAGATTTGAGTTTGAACATGGCTGGATTGTACCTAAAAAAGGCTCAAGGAATGCAATTTGCCACGAATTGCACCTGCGTCACCAGGTCATTTGGCGCAAGGATGTGCAACTGCGCCCAGTAATCGTTGGGCGTGTAAACCACCAGTGATTTCCGCACGGTCTGTGTGGCGGCCTCGGTGAAGACCAGCGGCTCCTCGCGCGTGGTCTCGCCCGCGCTGGTCTCCCAGCGCCAATCCACCAGGGTGGGGCCGTTGACGCTGACCTCGCCGACGATCAGGATGTACTGCGGGAAGGCCTCACAGCCGACCGTGATGCGCGGCGGCTCGGCGCGGACCTCCAACTTGCTGACCGTCACAAAGGGTGGATCCACCACGGGCAGCGACTCCGTTTCCCCGTCCAGGTCGGTGGCGCTGGCCGCCACCCAGCAGAACTGCCCAGGGAAGTTGGGGTTGTGCAGATACCACCACGCGCCCGTCACGTCCCTGCCCGCCGCCTGCGCCCTTTGGAACGGCGCAAGATTGTCCAACACGGCATAGAAGGTGCCAGGCCCAAAGCGGCAGTTGACGGGGAAATCACGCGCCGTGACGTATGCGCTCGGCGGGCGCGGGGTGCGGGTGGGAGTCAACGTGGGCGTAGATGAAGGGATCGAAACGGCGGCAGGCGCGGGTGTGAATGAGGGCGTGGCAGAATCATCCGCAGGGAAGCGGCAGCCTGCCAGTCCCAGCGCAAGCGCAAGGGCGGCGAACCAGACACGCGGTCGCATGATGTCTCCTCCTGAAGTTCAAATTCGGCGTTTTGAAGATGACCTTGTGTGCAACACCATTGTATAACAATCCAGGCGCGAATGTGTTACGCAACCTGCATCCCCGCTTTATGAAACCGTTATCAAATCTTGACAAGTTTTTTACACCCGCGTGCTATCCTTTGCGCTGTCAACAAAAGGAGAAACTATGAAAAGTATCTGGAAATGGATCCTTGGGATTTTAGTGGTCGTGCTGGTGCTGGGCGCTGTGGGATTCGCGGCCTACACGTGGACCAGTCATTCGGGCTTTATGATGGCCCGCGGCTGGGACGGCCCGATGATGCGCGGCGGCTGGGACCATGGATGGAACGACGGGCCCATGATGATGTCGGGGCACGGCGGTTTCAGCTCATTCTTCGGCCCGTTTGCCCTGCTGGGCGGACTGGTAAAACTGGCCTTCTTCGGCGCGCTGCTCTACGGCGCGTACTGGCTGGGCAAACGCAACGCCCGCGTAGTGATGGATGCCCCGCCTGCGGCCTCCGCCGAACCCGCCACCCAGACCGACGAGCCTGCTTGATCCCCAATCCAAAA
>CALLJA010000228.1 GCA_938008865.1 uncultured Anaerolineales bacterium | reverse complement strand
CCGTCAGCCCGAGGCGCACTTGAAAGGCGACGAACAGGCTCTCGCCGTAATAGCCGAGGCGCAGACAGTCATTCCAGTCGGCGGAGAGGCCGCAGGGCAGGCCGTGCTTGCCTGTACGCTCCAGGTTGAATTCCAATGCGCGGCGCAGATGACCGAAGACGGTCGCTTCGCCGCAATCGGCATAGGGCAGGACCTTGTTGTAGAAGTCGAAGTCGCCTGTCTCGCCCACATAGGCGGGCACGGCGTTGAAGAACCACAGACAATCGTCGGAGCGATATTCCTCGTTGGCAGGCGCGGGTTCGCTGCCAGGCTTGTGCTCGAAAGGCTTGATGACGGGGATCGCGCCGCCGTTGGAGAGCTGCCCCGTCAGCATCAACTCCAGCCGTTGACGGGCCTCCTCGGGGATGGCGGCCAGCACGCCGAGGATGTCCTGCACCGAGTCGCGGAAGCCGAGGCCGTCGCGTTCGCCGTTATAGACCAGGCTGGCGGCGCGTGACCAGGCGAAGGTGATCAGGCAGTTGTACAGACCCCACACGTTGAGCGTGTGATTGAGTTCCTCGTCGGGCGTGTCCACGGTCAGACTGCCGAGTTTGGCGTGCCAGTTGGCTTTGAGCTTGCGCAGTTCGGCGTCTGCGCGGGCGGGTGAGCCGAATTCGGCAAAGGTCCGCTTGCCGACCGTGCGCGCATCGCCGATGCCGAGCAGGATCAGTACTTCGCGGCTTTCGCCAGGCTGGAGCGTCAGGTTGGTTTGCAGTGAGCCGCAGGCGTTGTCGCCATAGACCTGGCTGTCGGTGCAGCGTCCCTGCTCGACCACGAGCGGGTTGTGGTATCCGCGATAGGGGCCGAGGAAAGACTCACGGCTGGAGTCAAAGCCATCGATGGCGGAACCAGCCATCCCCATCCACGAATGCATGGCCAGGTCGTGCTTGTAGAAGGCCTCCGATTCGGGCGTCAGGTTGTCCTGAATGGCGATGCGCAGCAGGTTGTCGTCGGTCAGTTCGCCGCGCACGATGAACAGGGAATATTGCAGGTTGACCTGATCCTGCTGGGTATTCCACTGATTGGTGAACTCGCAGAACGAGAAGACCGAAAGCTCGCGCGGACGGTCGCTCTCGTTGGTGACCTTCAGCCGCCAGTATTCGAAGTTCTGGCCGAGCGGCACGAAGTAGGTTGCTTCACTGGCGATGCCCGCATAGTTCGAGGTGATGACCGTGTAGGCCGTCCCATGCCGACAAGTGGATTGATACTGATCGAGCGGCTTGCCGACGGGCTGCCACGAAGCCGACCAGTAGTCGCCGCTGGTGTTGTCGCGCAGGTAGAAGTAGCGGCCAGGCTGGTCGAGCGGCACGTTGTTGAAGCGCAGGCGCAGGAAGCGTCCGCGCGCGCCCGATTGATAGAAGCCATAGCCGCCCGCGTTGTTGGTGATGATCGCGCCGTACTCGGTGGAGCCGAGGTAATTGCTCCACGACTGCGGCGTATCGGGGCGCACAATCACATATTCTCTGGCGCTGTCGTCGAAATAACCGTATTGCATCACGACACCTTGACCGTCACATGGACTTCCTTCGTCCCTTCAGCGGGCAGCGGGATGACGTTCCCCGCCACAGGCTGGCCCTCGACCTCGAGCTGGACTCCGTTGCCCAAGCCTTTGCGCTCGACCTTGAGGAAGTAGCGCACGCCGCGATAGACTCGTTCCGCGCTGAAGCCGCTCCATGCCAAGGGGATGACGGGCGCAACGCATAGCCCTTCGTAGGTGGGGCGGATGCCGAGGATCCACTGCGAGATGGCTACATAGTTCCAGGCGGCCGTGCCCGAAAGCCAGGAGTTCTTGGCCTCGCCGTGGGTGGGCGCGTCCTTGCCTGCGATCATTTGCGCATAAACATATGGCTCGCAACGATGCACATCGCTCAATTCCTCCCGCGCTGACGGGTTGATGCGCAGGTAGTAGTCGTACGCCTGGTCGCCGCGTCCCAACTTGGCCTCGGCCACCATGATCCATGGGTTGGTGTGGCAGAAGATGCCCGCGTTTTCCTTGTAGCCCTGCGGGTAGGACGAGATCTCGCCCAGGTGCAAGTAGTAACGGGTAAAGGCAGGTTGGTGCAGCACAATGCCATGCGGCGTGGCCAGATGTTCCTCGACCGAGTTGAGCGCCTTCTCGGCGCGCCCATCCGCCAGGCCCAGGTCGGCCATCACGCAGATGCCCTGCGGCTCGATGAAGATCTGGCCCTCCTCGTTCTCCTTCGACCCCAGCACGTGACCGAAATCATCGTACGCGCGGCGGAACCATTCTCCGTCCCAACCATGCTGCCAGATGATGGCTTCCATCTCGGCGGCTTTTTCGAGGTAGAAGGTGGGCGTAAATAGTCCGAAATCCTTGCGGCTTTCCGCGCCGAACTTTTCACTCAACCCCGCCATCTCCTTCGCGGAAAGCACGAACAGGCCCGCGATGAAGACGCTCTCGGCCACCGTGCCATCCTTGCTGGTGGTGGTCTGGAAGGACTGGCCCGGTGTGTCGGAGAAGCAGTTCAGGTTGAGGCAGTCGTTCCAGTCCGCACGGCCGATCAACGGAAGTCCGTGCGGGCCGAGGCGCTCGAGCGTGTATTGGATGCAGCGCTGCAAATGCTCATGGAGCGGCATCTCGCTGCCAGGCTGGTTGTCGTAGGGCACGGGTTCTTCGAGGATGCCCCAGTCGCCTGTTTCCTTGACGTAGGCCGCCACGGCCAGCACCAGCCAATGCGGGTCATCGTTGAAGCCCGAGCCGACATCGTTGTTGCCGCGCTTGGTCAGCGGCTGATATTGGTGGTAGGCGCCGCCCGAGGGAAGCTGCGTGGCGGCCAGGTCGAGGATACGCTCGCGGGCGCGCTCGGGGATGAGATGCACGAAGCCTAGCAAATCCTGGTTCGAGTCGCGGAAGCCCATGCCGCGCCCAATGCCGCTCTCGAAGTACGAGGCCGAGCGGCTCATGTTGAACGTGATCATGGTCTGGTAGGCGTTCCAGATATTGACCATGCGGTCAGTATGCGTGTCGGGGGTCTTGACCGTCAGCTTGCCGAGCAGGTTATCCCAATACTTGCGCAATTCGCCGAAGGCCGCGTCCACCTCGCTGGCCTGGAGATAGTGCTGGATGATGGGCAGCACGGTCTGACGGTTGACGTTCTGCGAATCGGGCGGGTCGAACTTGGCATCCTTCGGGTTCTCGTGATAGCCCAGCACGAAGAGGATGCGCTTCTGCTCCCCGGGCTTCAACTGGACCTTGACGTGGTGCGACCCAATCGGCTGCCAGCCATGCGCCTCTGAATTGGACGATTGGCCTGTTTCCGCCACCTGGGGCGAATCCCAGCCCCGATACGGGCCGAGGAAGGCGTCGCGGCTGGTGTCGTAGCCTGCCAACGGCTCGGAGCAGGCGAAGAAGGCGAAGTGTTCGCGACGCTCGCGGTATTCCGTCTTGTGGATGATGGTCCCGAGGTCCTTCCAGATCTCCACCTGCCCGATGGAGTAGTTGCGCTGGAAGTTGGTGGCGTCGTCGTTGGCGTCCCACAGGGCGAACTCGACCGCCGAAAACACGGATAGGTTCGCCGTTTGGACGCCGTGATTGGTGAGGGTTAGGTCCCAGACCTCGAGGTTGGTGCCGATGGGCACGAAATAACGCGTCTCGGCTCCGATCCCATTCAGCTTGGATTTGATGATGGTGTAACCCATGCCGTGCTGGCACTTGTACGAATCCAGGGGATGACGGGTGGGCATCCAGGTGGGGGACCAGAACGTGGGCTGCTCGGCGGCATTGTCACGCAGGTAGAGGTAACGTCCGCCCATGTCGAGCGGGGCGTTGTTGTAGCGGAAGCGGGTCAGCCGTCGCAGGCGGGCATCCTTGTAGAAGGAATATCCGCCCGCCGTGTTGGAGATCAGGCCAAAGTAATTTTCACTGCCGAGGTAGTTGATCCAGGGCAGGGGGGTATCGGGCCGCGTGATGACGTACTCGCGGTTGACGTCGTCGAAATAACCGTAACGCATGATTAAAACTCCTATTCGCGAAGCAATGGAAACGCCCCCCTTGTTTCCATTGCTCAGGTTCGAAAACGATGTGGTTCCGCTTTTCTTACATGCTGCGGACTTGAGCAAGCATTCCTGCCACCAGGTCTTCGGGGTGCATGGGCATGGCGTCCTTCTGCCACATCAGGATGCTGACCAGCGGCATATCGCCGACCATGTCCATGATGTCCATGCCGATGGAACCATCGGTGCCGTACCGCTCGTTCTTGCCCTCCTCTTCCCCGCCGCTGAACATCTTGCGGGTCTGTTCCTCCATCATGGCGTACATCGGGCCGAAGACGACCTTGCCGCGCGGGTCGCTCATCCACTCACGGACGGTGGATTCCATGTCGAGGATGCAGGGCAGATTGAGGGTCGATTCGAGCGTCACCGTCAGCGTGTGGCGGATGTCGGCTGCGGAGGCAGCGATCAGGATGTCGAAGTCGCCGTTCTCGGTGATCCACTGCTTGTACTCGGGGTGATAGTAGGCGAAGGCGCGGAAGTCGAGTTGGATCGAGACAGTTTGGGTCTCGCCTGGTTCGAGCGCCACCTTGGCGAAGCCCTTCAGCTCCTTCTGTGGGCGCACCAGTGCAGACTTCTGGTCGTGGACATAGACCTGCACGATCTCCTTGCCTGCGACCTTGCCCGTGTTGGTCACGTCGACCGTGACCGTCAGCCCGTCCACGTCCTTGAACTTGGTGGCCGAGATGCTCGGGTTGCTGTACTTGAAGGTGGTGTAGCTCAAGCCGAAGCCGAAGGGGAACTGCACGGGCATCTGCTTGGCATCGTAGTAGCGGTAGCCGATGAACAGGCCTTCGCCGTAGCGGACCTCGCCCGCGCCGCCTGGCCAGTTGAGGTAGGCGGGCGTGTCAGCGAGTTTCATCGGGAAGGTCTCGGCCAGCTTGCCGCACGGGTTGACCTTGCCGAACAGCACGTCGGCGATGGAGACGCCGCCCGCCTGGCCCATCATCCAGCCTTCGAGCACGGCGGCCACGCCATCGATCCACTCGCTCACCGCGATGGGCGCGCCGTTGTTCAGCACGACGACAGTGTTGGGCTGAACTTTGGACACAGACTTGATCAACGCGATCTGCTGGTCGGTCAGGTCAAGGTCCACGCGGTCGTAGCCTTCGGATTCCTTGAAGGTGGGCAGGGCGATGTATAGCACGGCCACGTCCGCGGATTTGGCCAGGGTCACGGCCTGGTCGATTAGATCCTGACGGAAGGAGTTGTCGATGGGGTAGCCTTCTGCGTAAGTGACCTCGGCGTTGCCTGCCTGCGCCTTGAATTCAGTGAAGGGCATGGCGACCTTGGTCGGGTTGATGTGCGAACTGCCGCCGCCCTGGAAGTGAGCCGCCTCGGCCGAGCGGCCGATCACGGCGATGTGCTGCTGTCCCTGGAGCGGCAGCAGGCCGTTGTTCTTGAGCAGCACCATGCCTTCGTTGGCGATCTGGTGCGCCAGCTCGTGATGCGCGTCCACGTCGAAGGCGCCCGTCTTGGGAGTCTGCTTGGCTTTGAAGACAATGCCCAGGATGCGGCGCACGGATTCGTCGAGGACGGCTTCGTCCAACTCGCCCGAGCGGACGGCGTCCACCACGGCCTGCACGCGGCGCTCCTGCGGACCGGGCATTTCCCAGTCGAGGCCCGCCTTGAGCGCGGCCACGCGGTCACGCACCGCGCCCCAGTCCGAGACGACCAGACCCTCGAAGCCCCATTCTTCCTTGAGGATTTCGGTCAGCAGGTAATGGTGCTGTGAAGCGTAGGTGCCGTTGACCTTGTTGTACGAGCACATCACGGTCCACGGTTTGGCCTGCTTGACGGCCTTCTCGAAGGCGGGCAGGTAGATCTCGCGCAGGGTGCGCTCGTCCACCTCGGAGCTCATCGTGAAGCGCTGGAACTCCTGGTTGTTGGCGGCATAGTGCTTGAGGGAGGTCCCCACGCCTTTGCTCTGCACACCGTTGATGAAGCTGGCGGCCAGTTCGCCCGCGAGGAACGGGTCCTCGGAGAA
>CALLJA010000227.1 GCA_938008865.1 uncultured Anaerolineales bacterium | reverse complement strand
GCGATCTTCCCCTTGCGCAGCACGATGATCAGGTCGGCCCAGCGGATCTGCGAAAGGCGGTGCGTGATGAGGATGGTGGTACGTCCCCTAGATGCAGCTGCGATGGCGCGCTGGATGCGGTCTTCGGTGGCCGAGTCGATGGCGGAGGTCGAGTCGTCGAGGATCAGGATGCGCGGGTCGGTCAGGAAGGCGCGCGCCAGGGCCAGGCGTTGACGCTGCCCGCCCGAGAGGGTCACGCCGCGCTCGCCGATGACGGTATCGTAGCCATTCTCGAAGGCCTGAATGAAGTCGTCGGCCTGCGCCGACCTGGCAGCGGATTCCACCTCCTCGCGGCCCGCGCCTGGCTTGCCGAAGGCGATGTTATCGGCGACCGAGCGCGAGAACAGGAAGATATCCTGCTCGATCATCGAGACCTGTGAGCGCAGGGCGGCCAGGTTCCAATCGCGGACGTTGACCCCGTCCACGAGGACCTCGCCGCAGGGAGAGTCGTAGGTACGGTTGATCAGTTTGACCAGCGAAGTCTTGCCCGCGCCCGTCTGCCCGACGATAGCCACGGTCTGCCCAGGCTTGACCTTGAAGGTGATGCCGTCCAGAATTTTTTCGCCTTCGTTGTACTCGAAACACACATCGCGGAACTCGATCTCGCCGCGCATCGGCTGGGCATAGCCCGCCGCGTTCTGGTCGAGGTTGGTCTCGCGATTCATCAGTTCCAAAATACGGCGCGCGCTGGAGATGCCGAGCGAGATCTGGGTGTAGGCGAAGGACGAGGTGAAGGTCGGGAACTCCAACATGCGCAGGATGCCGAAGTAGGCCACCACCGCGCCGACCGTGATGGCTCCCGCACGGAAGAGCAGCAGGGCGTGGACCAGGCCGCCCGCATAGGCCAGTCCCAGCAGCAGGGCGGGAAAGAAACGCGCCTCCAGGTCGCCCTGACGCACAAAGGCATTACGCACGCGGCGGGCGTTGGTGACGAAACGCTCGATCTCCGAGCCTTCCTGGGCGGCGCCTTTCATAATCTCCACGCCATCCAGCGTCTCGGACAGGTGCGTGTTCATCTCGCCAAAACTGCCGCGCACCTCATCGGTGACGGGCGACATGGTCTTGAGATAATGCCAGAGCGCGATGAAATATCCCAGTGCGAAGATGGCGGGCGTCAGCACCAGCCACGGGCTGTACTGCTCCACGAAAAAGAACGGCATGACCAGGAACAGGAACGACCCGACCACCAGGTTGATGCCCGGGCTGAACATGTAGTTGACCTCGCGCACGTCGTTGGTGGCGCGCGCCATCGTGTCGCCCACGGGCTGCAGGTTGTGGAAGGTCATACTCTTGCCCAGCAGCGACAGGTACAACTCGTCGCGGATATCGCGCTCGATCTTCTGCGCCATCAGTTCCGCGCCAAAGTTGCGCCCCAGTTGCAGCACGCCGCGGACGATCTGCGAGCCGCCGATGACCAGCGCCAGCGGCAGCAACACGCCCGTATCGGGGTTGGCGGCCAGCATGGCGTTGAAAGCCTGGCCCGTCAACACGGGCACCACCGCCGCCAGTGCGGCGTTGCCCAACGCGCCCACAAAGATCAGGATGATGATCCACCAATAGCGCGCCGCGTGCGACCAGATCCAACGCACGGGGCCGCCGCGGTCCGACGTGTGGCGGCGGGCCAGGGTAAATTCAGCAGGGAGGGTTACAGTCGACATGGGCAGGATTGTACTCCCATCCCACCGCAACGCGCAAACCTGACCAGTGTTATCTTATTTAGATTGGCAATTCGGCCAATCCACACCCACTCAAGGAGAGTGTCCATGAAAATGCCATCCGCTCTGTCCACCTGGTGTATGATCCTGTTCTTCCTCTTCGCAGGCCTGGCCTCGTTCGGAATCGCCATCCCGATGGCAGG
>CALLJA010000226.1 GCA_938008865.1 uncultured Anaerolineales bacterium | reverse complement strand
CCCTTCGCTTCGCTCAGGGCGACACTTCCTACTTTTGTCAAGCGACTTTGCTACAACCAAAAGCAGGGACACCTCGCGGCGTCCCTGCTTTTGGTTTCCAGTCTACGCCGCAGGGGGCGTCTTGCGGGTGGGGCGCTTGCGTTCGCTCTTGCGGGTGCCGCCCGCCATTTCGTATTCGCTGCTGTCCTTGCCGTACTTGGACGCGACGCCTGCCAGCATGCGTTCGCTCAGGTCGCGGATGGCCTTTTCAGCCTCCAGGAGTTCGTTCTGGGCCTGGTCCGCCTGCGAGAGCAGGGCGTTATACGCATCCTGTTTGGCCTGCATCGACGTGACTTGCGCACGGTACGCGGCCAGGGTCAGGCCGTTGCCCAGGTCCAGGGCGGGGTCGATGGTCGAGAGGGCGTTCAGGCGCTGTTGGGCGCCTTCGAGGAAGGGGGACAGTTTCTTTTGGCGAGCCATAATTTTCTCCTTATTGGCTTTGGCTTTTAAGCGTTTCCGCCCGCGGCGAGAACGCTCTTACACAAGGACCTGTCATTTTGTACAATGCTCCTCACATCGAGTGAGAGGGTGCTCACATCGAGTGCGAGGGTCTTCACATCAAACAAGAGGGCGTTCACATCAAGTAAGAGGGCGTTTACATCGAGTATGAGGGTCTTCACATCAAGCGCGCGGCTCTTCATATCAAGTAAGCGGCCCTTCACATCAAATGAGAGGCTCTTTGCATCGAGTAAGAGGCTCCTATCATCGAATAATGGGGTCTGCACATCAAATAAAAAGAGGTTTTTGTTTGAATCCAGACGCGCACATCGAATGTCAGGTTCTGTTTAACCTGTCAGGACTCTGATCCGCCCAAGACCAGCGTAACGCTGACCTTCTTCCACGACTCCAGATTGGCGTTGGCCTGGTCGACCAGATCGGTTGGAAATACTTTGGGTACCATTTGCTTCACTCCCTTTCGTCGTAGCTTTTACCTGAGGCACACCCCCAGATTGGTTATAGTATCCAGAAAATTAGCGTTCGTGTCAACTTACAAAAATGTTATCTCCATTCTCTCCAGTGGTACGAGAGAAAACAGAACGGACGACCTGGGCGGGTCGTCCG
>CALLJA010000225.1 GCA_938008865.1 uncultured Anaerolineales bacterium | reverse complement strand
AGATCATCTTCACCTCCTGCGGCTCCGAGGCCGATAACCTCGCCCTGCGTGGAGCGGCCCTGGCGCGGCGCGAACAGACCGGCGCAACCCGCATCCTGACCGCGCGGACCGAACATCATGCCGTCAGCAAGACGGCCGAGCAGCTCGAAACATATTACGGCTTCCAGGTCGAATGGCTGGAGGTGGATGAACATGGCCGCATCACGCCCGAAGCAGTGAGGAAGGTACTTAACGAGCAGGTCGCGCTGGTATCTGTGATGTACGCCAACAATGAGATCGGCACGGTCAACCCGATCCGCGAGATCGCGGCGCTGTGCCGTGAACATGGCGTGCCCTTCCACACGGATGCGGTCCAGGCGGCGGCCTACCTCGACGTGGACGTGTCGGCCCTTGGCGTGGACCTGCTCTCGCTGGGCGCGCACAAACTCTACGGTCCGAAGGGCGTCGGCGCGTTGTATGTCCGCAAAGGGACGAAGCTGATTCCGCACCTGACGGGCGGCGGCCAGGAATTCGGTCTGCGCGCGGGGACGCATAACGTGCCGTACATCATCGGCTTTGCCGAAGCGCTGCGCCTTGCGAAGGAAGAACGCGATCAGCGGATCGGTCATGTCCAGCCGTTGCGAGATCACATCCTTGGCCGCGTGCTGGAAGAGATTCCCGATTCTAAGCTGACGGGGCACCCCGCGGAGCGTCTGCCCAATCATGCCTCGTTCGTCTTCAAAAACGTGGATGGCAACCTGTTGTTGACTCTGCTCGACGCGGCGGGCTTTGCCTGCTCGTCAGGGTCCGCCTGCAAGACGGGCAACCCCGAACCAAGCGAGGTCATCACCTCCCTGGGTTTCTCGCGCGACTGGGCACTCGGCTCTCTACGTGTCACCCTTGGCAAAGACACCCAGCCCGCCGAAGTGGATGCATTTTTGCAAGCCTTGCCATCTCTGATGGAGCGGGCCAGAGGTTTAAACCAGAGATGAACGAAGATGCGCTGTAATAGGTCAACGACTGGAATCGTTGATGGTCAGTTGGAAGACTTGGGACTCTGTTTTCTGGTGAATTCATGACCAAAGTTGTCGTTGCCATGTCGGGAGGGGTGGACTCCTCCGTTGCTGCGGCCCTGCTCAAACAGC
>CALLJA010000224.1 GCA_938008865.1 uncultured Anaerolineales bacterium | reverse complement strand
ATCCTTTTTTTTTTTTTTTTTTTAGTCACTTATCCCTAAACAGATTACCCTAAAAATAAAGAGCCTCTAAACAGAAAAAAGGGCAAACTCATCGTTATATCGTATTAACCCATCAGGCAACGCTACGTCGGACAGGCGCGTGACCATAAATTCCTCATCTACCCCATACTCGTTTTGCAGACCAAAGATGCTGGCAGTTTGGAAGCCAAACCGATGATAATACTCAGGGCTTCCCAGCAGGACCACGAAATCGAAGCCATCGGCCTTGACCTCGATCAGGCTGGCGCGGATCAGCTTCGAGCCAATGCCCTGATTCTGGAATTCAGGCTTGACCGCCACAGGCGCAAGTCCCAATCCACTGGAGGGCAGGGGCGTCCTGACGGGGCTATACAGCACATGGCCGAGAACTTCGTCCTGTTCGTTGACTGCAACGAAGGAATAGATGGCTTTGCCATTGGCGCGTAACGCGTCCACCAGTCGTGCCTCGGCATCCGTGGGGAAAGCCGAGGCAACAAGGGCATGGATGGCGAGAATGTCTTTCGGTTGTTCGGGGCGGATGAAGAGGTTCATTTTTGTTCACCATGTAGGGGCGACCCGACATGCTGGTCAGGCTTCTGATCAATCAAGGCGGGTCGCCCCTACGGTTATGGCAATAAATACCAATCCAAAAAACGCTCGACGCGCTCGTACACATCGTCGAGGTTGTCGCGGCGCAGGAAGCCGTGCGGCTCGTCATCGTAGGTCTTGTATTCGAAGGTCTTGCCTTCGCGGCGCAAAGCCTCTACCCATTCCTCCGAGGCTTCAGGCGGGACGATGTCATCCAGCAGGCCGTGCAACACGAGCACAGGTTTCTGCACGTTCTTCACGTCATACAGCGGCGAGCCGTCGAGATAGGCCTGTCGGTTTTTGGCGGGATGACCGAGGAAGATCTCGGTGTACAGGCGCAGTTCGCGGTTGCACTGCGCCCACGAGCTAATCAGGTTCGAGTCGCCATATTTGGCGACGCCGCAGGCGAACAGATACTCGGGGTCACGCGAAAGCGCAGCGACGGTCATGTAGCCGCCATAGCTGCCGCCCAGGATGGCGATGCGCGTCGGGTCGATCCACGGCAGCGTGCGCA
>CALLJA010000223.1 GCA_938008865.1 uncultured Anaerolineales bacterium | reverse complement strand
CAATCGGCGAAATCTGTGGATAAACTCATCGAATAAAGCCGCTTTGTTCACTGCCCCAACTGCTCACACGTTGGGGCGGATTCTTCTTTATAATAGCGGCATCGTCGTTTCCCTTTCAACTTTAGCGAGGCCCCCATGTCCTTCCAGCTTGTGTACTACTCTCAGCAGGACCCGAAGTGGAAATCCGACATCCTCGGCTTTGGCGACCCGGGCGACACCATCGGTTACGTCGGCTGTGCGCTGACCAGCGTGGCCATGCTGCTCAGCGGTCACGGGTACGCCGAGACGCCCCAAAGCCTCAACCAAAAGCTCAAGAACGTGAACGGCTTCGACGGCGCGGGCATCCGCTGGAGCGCGGTGGCACAGATCCATCCGCAGGTGACGCTCAAGTCGTTCATCCCCTGCTCCACCAGCGATGCGCCCCTGGCCCAGATCGACGCGGCGCTGGCGGCGGGTCAGCCTGCCATCGTCATGGTCGATAACAGTCCTGCCGCGGGCTTGCAGACCCACTGGGTGCTGCTCTACGCGCGCAAGGGGGACGACTATCTGATGCTCGACCCCTGGCCCTACCAGCCCGACGTCAGCAAGGAGACCTACCTCATGCCGCGCTACAGCCAGGGCAAGACGCTGCAGCGCGCGATCATGCACGTCATTTTGTACGAGAACACCGCTGCCGACGGCAGCGTCGTCACCCCGGGCGGAGAGGTCACCACGCCGCCCGCTCCCACCGCCACGGGGCCGCAGGCGCGCGTCAAGGCCGAGGTGACCTGGGGCCTGAACGTCCGCTCCAGCGTCGATACTTCCAGCATGGCCAACGTGGTCGAGGTGGCGCCCGCAGGCTCCTTGCTGTCCCTGCTCGACTCGGACGGCGACAGCCGCGTCGGCGCGGTCAACCAGTGGCTGCGCGTGCGCACGTCCAGCGGGAAGGAAGGCTTTGCCGCCGCCTGGTATCTGGAAAAGGCGGCTGTCACGCCCGCTCCCGCCCCGACCCCGCAGCCCCAACCAGAACCTCAGCCTTCCCCCGTCACCCCGCCGGCGCCGCAGCCCGAGCCTGCTCCCGCTCCCGCCCCCGCGACGGACTCGTCCCGCCTCAAGGTGGTGACCAAGTCCAGCGTCAAGGTCTACGACCGCGCCTCCACCAGCGGAAAGGTCGTGTCCACGCAGGCCAAGGGCGTGACCCTGGCCTGCGTGGAGGACAAGGAAACCGCGCGCGCAAAAGTGGGCGTGAAGGGCAAGTGGCTCAACGTCCGTTATGCCACGGGCAAGAAGGGCTTCATCCAGGCCGAACTGGTGAGCGTGGCGCGCTAACGTCGTAGACGAGATTCCGCTGGTGCGCGGGACCAGGCTCGCGGTCCAGGCAGGCGGGGTCGGGATCGGATGAGATATGACCGTTGCTGACAAAACGACTCCGTTATGGATCTGTCCGCGCTGCCGAAGGCGTTTCCTCACGTCGAACGTCTGGCATGCCTGCACCGAGCGCGAACTGGATGAACATTTCACGGGCAAGCCTGCCCAGGTCCGCGAATTGTATGAGGCCTGGCTGGCCTTCGTGGAACGGAACGGCGGGCCCATCACGGTGGTGCCGCAAAAAACGCGCATCAGTTTTCAGGCGCATAGACGTTTCGCCAGCGTGATGGTCCGCAAGGGCTGGGTCGAATGCGGCCTCTGGTTGAGACGCGCTGCCACGCATCCGCTCTTTACGCGCATCCAGCGCGAAACGGAACGCGAGTTCGTCTACACGTTCCGCCTGACCGATAAATCTCAAATGGACAAGGAACTGGCCGCGCTGGTGAAAGATGCTTATCGCGCAGCCCTCGAGGAGAAGTAAACGAAGCATGGAACAACAAGGCAAGCAACGCTCAGTAGGAATTGTCCTGGCGGCCTGGATCGTCCTCTCGGTGCTGGTGGCCGCCAGCCTGTTCGCCATCTATCGCTGGAAGGGGCCGCAGGGCTTCGAGGTCATCATGACCACGGGGCCGTTCTCCAAATTCTGGCTGACCTTCCTCTCTGCGCTGATGACCTGGCTGCTGGGCGGCCTGGCGCTGGCCCTGTTGTGGACGAAGCGCATCCACGCGGGCAACCTGCTGACCTGGGCGGGCTTCTTCATCGTCTCGATCCTGTTCCTGAACCTGATGCGCGAACGCCTGCAATACGGCGACCTGACCTCCTACATCCTCGGCGCAAACAACCTCGCCAACGGCGAACCGTTCGACCGCCTGTACATTTACCCGCCCTTCTTCGCGATGATCCTCAAGCCGCTGGTGCCGTTTGGCGAGGACGCCTTCCTGTATGTGATGTGGGCGGTCAACCTGCTCGGGCTGATGGCGTTCTACTTCCTGCTGCAGCGCGTGCTCGAACAATACGGATATTCGCCGCGCATGGCCGCGCTGGCCGTGACTGTCTTCATGGTGGCGAACGTGGCTATGATCCGCACGATGTACTACATGCAGGTCAATCTGCACGTGTTGAATCTGATCTTCATCAGCATCCTGCTACATCCGCGCTCGCGCATGCTCTCCGCGCTGGCGCTGGCGCTGGCGGTACACCTCAAGGCCTCGCCGCTGGTGCTGGCCCTGCCCTTCCTGCTCGAGCGCGACTGGCGCTGGCTGGCCTGGCTGACCTTCTTCGGATTCTTCATCTTTGGCGTGACGCTCATGGCCGACGGTTGGCAGCCCTACCAGAGTTATCTCTACAACCTGGGCCTGCTCAACATCCCGCACG
>CALLJA010000222.1 GCA_938008865.1 uncultured Anaerolineales bacterium | reverse complement strand
CCAGGATGGTCGAATACCTGCGACACGTGCCGCAGGCGGCGGGGCCGATGAAGATCCGCTTGGAGCAGGGTCAGCCCAACCCGCAGGATAT
Source organism: uncultured Anaerolineales bacterium (assembly GCA_938008865.1). Taxonomy (GTDB): domain Bacteria; phylum Chloroflexota; class Anaerolineae; order Anaerolineales; family Villigracilaceae; genus JACPVF01. The sequence goes on along the minus strand of CALLJA010000222.1, from coordinate 9,204 downwards.
CGCGGCCACGGCCAGGGGGCGGTTGTTCGTGCGGATCAAGCGCTGAATGCGGCGTTTGTTAAGCCTCCGTAAGTTGTGTGAATTGGCGCAAATAAGACGGAAGGGGTACAATTAATGTCGTATGGCATTCCCCGTGAACGGTTGCCTCGGCGACCGTTTTTGTGTGTCTACGATTCGGCCGTAGGTTTTGACTGCGGTTTGTTGTCAGGTACAGGTAAGCATTGACATTCAACACCATGGACCCCATTATCGAATTGCGCGATGTCGTCAAAATCTATTCTACCGCGGCGGGAGAATTTCCCGCGCTGCGGGGCATCACTGCACAGGTGTACGCGGGGGAATTCCTCGGGGTGGTGGGCAAGTCGGGCGCGGGCAAGTCCACGCTGCTCAACATGCTCAACGGCGTGGACCATCTCACCCGCGGCGAGGTCATCGTTAATACCGAGGGTAGTCCCGTTTCCATCCATAAACTTAGTGAAGACGCGCTGGCCTTGTGGCGCGGACAGAACCTGGGCATCGTCTATCAGTCCTTTCAACTGCTGCCCATGCTGACCCTGGTCGAGAACATCACCCTGCCCATGGACCTGTGCGGGCTGTACAATCCGCGCGAGAGCAAAGAACGCGCCATGGAACTGTTGCGGCTGGTCGAGTTGGAAGACCACGCTAAAAAATTGCCTGCCTACATCTCGGGCGGACAGCAGCAGCGCGTGGCGATTGCGCGCGCCCTGGCCAACGATCCGCCCATTCTGATCGCCGACGAGCCGACGGGCAGCCTCGACTCGCTGACGGCCGACCACATCTTCGACGTCTTCGAGCAGCTGGTCGGCGAGCACGGCAAGACCATCGTGATGGTCACGCACGACAGCGGGCTGGCTGCGCGTTTCTCGCGTCACCTGGTGCTGGCGGATGGGGAGATCATGCACGAGGTGCGGAATCTGGCCGAAGGGAGGGCGGCATGAACCCGACGCCTGCTCCCGTCATGTGGGCTGAGTCTGCGCCCGAGTCGATGATCCAGATGCAGCGCATCCAGAAGATCTACAAGAATGCGGCGGGCGAGTTCCTGGTGCTCAAGGGACTGGACCTGACCATCAACCGCGGCGAGTTCGTCTCCATCGTCGGGAAATCGGGCAGCGGAAAGTCCACGCTGCTGAACATGATCACGGGCATCGACCATCCCACGGCGGGGCAGGTGGTGATCGGCGGCAAGGACATCTACACCAGGGTCACCGAGAGCGAGCGTTCCAAGTGGCGCGGGCGCAACCTGGGCATCGTCTTCCAGTTCTTCCAACTGCTGCCGATGTTGACCCTGCTCGAGAACGTCATGCTGCCGATGGACTACGCCGACATGTACGATTTCGACGAGCGCCCCGAGCGCGCCCTGGATTTGCTCAAACTGGTGCACCTCGAAAAGTTTGCCAACAAACTGCCCGCGCTGGTCTCCACGGGGCAGCAACAGACGGCCGCCATCGCGCGTGCGATGGCCTGCGACCCGCCCGTGCTGGTGGCCGACGAACCGACGGGCAACCTCGACTCGCGTTCGGCGGACGCCATCATCGACCTGTTCGACGAGCTGACGAAACGCGGCAAGACCATCGTGATGGTCACGCACGACCCGTCGCTGACCTCGCGCACCACGCGCAATATCGTCATCTTCGACGGCGAGCTGATCGATGAGACCATCTCGCGCGCGCTGCCGCAACTGCGCCACCGTCACATGCTGGAGATGACCAAGAAGGCCGAGCGCATGATGCTGCCGCCAGGCCAGACCATCCTCGGTTACGACCAGCCCGTGGACCGTTTCTACATGATTGCGCGCGGCCGCGTGGACGTGCTGACCCGTTCGGCGTGGGGCGAGCGCGCCTCCACGTTGGGTAAGGGCGAATTCTTCGGCGAGATGGAATTACTGCGCGGCGGACTCTCGCGCGCCTGTGTGCGCGTTGCGGAGGATACGCCTGTCGAGTTGTTGACCTATCCGCGCGACGCTTTCAAGAGCATCGTGGACGAGTCGCCCATCACGGCCGAGGTCATCCGCGAGATCATCGAGAAGCGCCTGGCGGAAGACCCCGCCAACGGAGGCGCGTAGCGCTCATGGCCCAGCCCGCCCTCGACCCGCGTTCGCTGCCGCGCGTCCTCTACATCGAGGACAACGACTCGGCGCGCCTGCTTGTACGGCGCCTGCTGGAAGGGAAATACGTGGTGCTGGAAGCGGCCGACCCGCTGGACGGCCTGCAACTGGCCGAGGAGACTCGTCCGCACATCGTGCTGCTCGACCACAACCTGCCGCACATGACGGGCCGCGAGGCGGCCACCCGCCTGAGCAAGATCCTGCCGAACGTGCCGCTGGTGATCGTCTCGGCGGATGTGAGCGCAGATTCGCGGGAACGGGCGCTGGCGGCGGGCGCGGTGGGATTTATCCCCAAGCCCATCGAGGTGGATACCTTCCGCGAGCAGGTGGACGCCTTCCTGAATGGCAGGCGCGAGAAGCTGGAACAGGCCGAGCGTCATCACGAGGCCTATCAGCAGGAGTTGGTAGAGCGGCTGGAGAACAACGTTCGTCAATTGACCCATGCAGCCGAGCGCAACAAGTACCTGTTGCAGCAGAACGGGCGCATGTTGTCGATGCTGGAGCGGCGTCACAAATTGTTGGAGATGGCCGCGCGCGTCGGACAGGCAGTCACCTCGATCCTCGACCTGGACGAATTGCTCGAATACGCTGTGAACGTCATCTGCAAGGAATTCGACTTATATTACTCGGGTGTGTTCCTGGTTTCTGACGACGAAGAATGGGCGGTGCTGCGGGCGGGTTACGGCGAAGCGGGGCGCGCCATGCTCGACGAACAGTTCCGACTGGCCGTGGACGATAAGTCCATGATCGGGCGGGCCATCCGTTCGCAGAAGGCGCAGATCGCGCTGGATGTGGAAGGCGAGACCTCGCATTTCAAGAATCCGCACCTGCCACAGACGCGCTCCGAAATGGCCTTGCCGCTGGTCGTCAAGTCGCATCCGCTGGGCGCACTGACGGTGCAAAGCGGGCGACTGAACGCCTTCACCGAAGAGGACATCACCTCGCTGCAGACCATGGCCGACCAAGTGGCCATCGCCATCAACAACGCGCAATTGTTGTCCAAGCTCGAAGCGGCTACCGCAGAGTTGGTCCGCACCAAGACGTATGAGGCCATCGCCACGGCGACAGGCGAAGCCATCCACTGGGTGGGCAACAAGGCCGCGCCTATCGCGGGCAGCGTGCGCCGCGCCCGCGAAGATGTGTCCCTGCTGCTGGCGGTCCTTTGGCGGTTGAAAGCCTCGGGCATGGACCTGGGTCCGTTGGACGAGACCATCCAGTCGGTCCTCGAAGAAGCCGAAGAGAATCATCTCGGCCTGGAAAAGCTGGCAGGCGAGATGTCCGCTTACTCGCCGAGGCGGCTGGCGGCGCTGTTGAGCGTCGAGTCGCTGTTTGAGGATTTGAAGATCATCGAGCACAGCGCCGAGATCATCCTCAACATCAAAGAGGACCTGATCGGACCTGCGCGCCAGATGAAGCCCGATTCTGTGTCGCTGGACGAGATGCTGACCACCCTGGTGACGGACATGGGTCTGCCGCGCGGGGTGGTGGCGTTGGACGTGGCCAGGAACCTGCCCGATGTGTATTGCGACGCGCGCCAGATGGAGCAGGTCTTCAACAACCTGGTCAAGAATGCCTGGGAGGCGCTGGCGGGTCAGCCCGAGCCGCGCATCACGGTGCGGGCGCGGCGCGACAAGAAGGCCGAGCATGTGCTGGTGGCCGTCAGTGACAACGGACCAGGCATCCCGCCCGAGATCCAGGAGCGCGTGTGGATGTCGTTCTTTACCACCAAAGGCGACCGCGGCGGCACGGGCCTGGGACTCTCGGCCTGTATGCAGATCGTGACGCAGAACCGCGGCCAGGTCTGGCTCGAAAGCGAAGCAGGAAAAGGTGCAACGTTCTTTGTGAGATTGCCGACGAAACCCTAAAGGTTTTTAAAACCTTTAGGGTTTGGAATGAATTTTTCAAGGAGAAACTTTATGACGACTGTTCTTCTGGTGGATGATGAAAAACTGGTACTGCGCAGTCTGGAAAAGACCCTGCTGCGCGCGGGCTATGACGTGGTCACGGCCTCGGATTGCAAGAGCGGCAGCGAGACCTTCGCCCAGAACAGGGCCCAGGTGGACATTGCCATCCTCGACCTGAACATGCCAGGCTTCGACGCCACACCCAAGGCGGGCGCGGGCCTGGACCTGCTTGCCAACCTGAAAGAGCAACGCGCCGACCTGCCCGTGGTGATTCTGACCGCCTACGATGAGGTCAACAAGGCCCGCGAGGCTGTCTCGGGCGGCGCGAGCGCCTTCTTTGTCAAAGGCCGCGAACAAGGCCTGGTGGAATTGATCCAAAGAATCCTGGGTGGCCAGGGTTAAACATCATAGCGAGGTAAACCATGACTCCAGCCGAACGACAAACGCACTTGTTGAAGACCGCCGCGCGCGCGGCCAAGATGGTCACCATGATCCTGGACCCGCAGGAATTGCTCCAGCGCATGGTGGACGTGATCTGCGATGAATTCAAGTTCTACTATGCGGGCGTGTTCCTGCTCAACGCCACAGGACAGTATGCTGTGTTGCGCGCGGGACGAGGCGAGGCGGGCGCGGCCATGCTCGCTGAGGGGCACAAACTGCTGGCAGGCGGCAACTCGATGATCGGCGCCTGCGTGCAGCACCGTCAGGCGCGCATTGCACTGGATGTGGGCGCGGAGGCGGTCCACTTCGAGAATCCGCACCTGCCCAACACCCGTTCTGAGATGGCCCTGCCGCTGATCGTCGGTGACGAAGTCATTGGTGCGCTGACCGTCCAAAGCGAACAGGAAGCCGCCTTTCTCGAGGACGACATCTCCGCGCTGCAGACCATGGCTGACCAGCTCGCCATCGCCATCCACAACTCGAACCTGCACCGCAGGAACCAGGACCTCATCCGCCAGGCGGAGCGCCGTACACGGTTACTGGAGGCGGCCAACGTCGTCGGTCGCGAGGTAACCTCGATTCTCAGCCTGGACGCGCTGTTGCCTGGTACGGTCAACATCATCTGCGAAGCCTATGGTTTTTACTATGCGGGCGTCTTCCTGCTGGACGAGTCGGGCGAGTACGCTGTGCTGCGCGCGGGCTACGGTGAAGCGGGCAAGGCCATGCTGGCCGAAGGGTACCGCCTCAAGGTGGGACCGGGCTCGATGATCGGGGCTGCTGTCAGTTTCGGGGAAGCGCGCATTGCGCTCGACGTCGAAGAGGAGCGGGTCCATTTCAAGAATCCGCACCTGCCGCATACCCGCTCCGAGATGGCCCTGCCGCTCATCTTCGGGCATCGCGTCCTCGGCGCGGTGACCATCCAAAGCGTGGAGGAACGCGCCTTCAGTCAGGACGACATCACCACGCTGTTGACCATGGCCGAGCACCTGGCCGTGGCCATCAACAACGCCTACGCCCTCGAACGCCTCAAGGAGGCCCATGCCGAGTTGCTGCGCACCAAGGTCTTCGAGGCGCTGACCACCGCCACCACCGAAGCCATCCACTGGATCGGCAACAAGACCCTGCCCATCTCGCTGACGGTTTCGCGCCTGCGCGAAGAGATCGCCGAGGGGAAGGTCGACCTTGACTCGCTCAAGGAAGACCTCGACATGATCGCCGAGAGCGCCGAGCAGATCACGCAGGTCAAGGAGCAGTTGATCGGCGCGGTGCGCGAGCAGAAGCCTCGCCCCGTCCTGCTGGCGGATGCGCTCGAAGCGGCCGCCCTGCAGCGTGGACTGGCGGCTGGCCTGCTTTCGACCCAGATCGACCCGTCTGCGGCCTACGTCATTGCCGACAGCACCCAGTTGGTACGCGCGCTCGGCAACCTGCTGCAAAATGCGGGTGAGGCGGGCGCGACGTCCGTACGCGTGGCGGCTTCTCCATCTGACGAGCGCGGAATGCTGCGACTGGTCATCCTGGATGATGGTGCGGGCATGCCCGCCGAAACACTCGAAAAGGCCTGGTCGCCGTTCTTCTCCACGCGCGGACACCAGGGCCTGGGCCTGCCCGCCAGCCTGCACGTCGTCTCGCAGGCGCAGGGACGCATTACGCTCGAAAGCGAAGAGGGTAAAGGCTCGCGGGTGGAGATCCACCTGCCGCTGGCGCGGGTGGACGGGGAAAGCCTCTCGCTCGACGGCGTCTCCTCCATCCTGTTGGTGGACGACGACGACGAGTGGGCTGCGGCCTTTGCGGCCCTGCTTGGGGGCGCGGGTGTCAAGGTCACCCGCCAGACCAGCCTGAAGAAACTCCCTGCCGCCGACCTGGTCCTGGTCGACGAGTATTGCTCCGCCCTGAGCATGGACGAGGCCTTATCTGCTCTCGAAAAAGCAGGCTTGACCTCGAAGACGGTCATCCTCACGGCGGCGCTTAACCCCGAGCGCGTCACGCGCTACCTGCGCAGCGGCGTCAAGGATGTGCAGCCCAAACCATACACGGCTGCCGAGATCGCCGCGCTGTTACAGTAGTTACGAGAGAAGACCTCGGAGGTCTCACAGACCTCCGAGGTCTTGAAAGGTAATATGTTCCGACCCCGTTGGCGTAAGGTCCTCCACGACCTGTTCGATAATATTGCCCGCACCCTGCTGGTGGTCTTTTCCATTGCAGTCGGCGTGTTCTCGATCGGCGTGATCTCGGGCGCGTTTGTCATCATCCGCGGCGATATGGGCATTTCGTACGCCTCTAACGTGCCCGCCAACATCGAACTGCGCATGGTCGATTTCGACGACACCGTGCTGGCCTCGGTGCGCAACGCCGAGGATGTGCAGGAGGCCGAGGCGCGGCGCGTCTTCAACGTGCGCGTGCGCGTGCCGGGCACGCAGAAGTGGACCACCATCGACCTGGTGGCCTTTGACGATTTCGAGAAGAACACCATCAACCTGCTCAGGCCCATCGAGGGCAAGTTCATCCCTGACAAGCGCGAAGTGGTGCTCGAAACTGGCGTCCTCGAAGAGCTGGATACAGGCCTGGGCGGTGATCTCGAATTCCAACTGTCAGACGGCTCGACCAAGGTCCTGCCCGTTGTGGGCATCGTCAAGGACTCGGCCATCGGTGCGGGCGATTTCCTGGCTGCCGAAACGGCCTACATCACGATGAGCACCCTGACTTCGCTGCAACAGCCGCAGTCCTTCAACCGCCTGTACGTCACGGTTTCTTCGGGCGGCGACGACCTGCCGCATATCCGCGAGGTGGGCGCGGCGCTGAAGGACAAGGTCGAGAAGGGCGGCTCCATCGTCCTCCGTTCGCGTTTCTCTGAGACGCACAAACACCCGCTGACCGACACGCTCAACGCCGTGCTGGGCATCCTGCTGGCGCTGGGCGTGCTGATCCTGTTCCTGTCCAGTTCGCTGATCGCCAACACGCTGAGCGCCCTGCTCAACCAGCACCTGCGTTACATCGGCGTGATGAAATTGATCGGCGGGCGCAGCCGCCAGGTGTTGATTCTGTACCTGGTGCTGATCCTGTCCTTCGGCATCATCGCCCTGCTGATTGCCGTCCCGTTGGGCGGGGTGGGCGCATATGCCCTCTCCAACTACATCGCTACGACCCTGAACTTCGACCTGCTCGGTTATCGTGTGGTGCCGCTTTCGGCTTTCATCCAGATCGCGGTGGGGCTGCTCGTGCCGCTGGTGGCGGGATTGGCGCCCGTGGTGAACGGTTCGCGCATTACCGTACTCTCGGCCTTGAGCGGCAACCTGACCGAGGACAACCAGCAGCCCGAGGCGGGTGAGAAACGCGTCCACTGGCTGGACTGGTTCCAGGTCCAGTTTACACACCTTCTTGCGCGGCGCGGAATCCACATCCCGCGGCCTTTTGTCATCTCGCTGCGCAACACCTTCCGCCGCCGCGGACGCCTGCTGCTGACGCTCTTCACGCTGACCATGGGCGGGGCCATCTTCATTGCGGTCTTCAACGTGCGCGTGACCCTGCACGATTACATGGGCACCATCGGCAAATACTTCTCCGCCGATGTGGTGGTCGACTTCGACCGCCCCTACCGCCTGCGCGAGATCGAACAGGCCGTCATGCAGGTGGACGGCGTCGCGGGCGTGGAGGGCTGGCAGTTCATCAGCGGCGAGATCCTCGACGTGAACGGGAATGCGCTGGAAAACCTCAACATCTTTGGCCCACCTGCCGACAGCCGCCTGGTGCAGCCGTTGCTGGTCTCGGGCCGTTGGCTGCAATCCGATGACGTGCGCTGCCTGGCGGTCAGCGAGTCGGTGCTCAAACATTATCCCGACCTGCAGCCCGGTCAGGCCATCAAGATCAAGGTCAACGGCCAGGAGGAAGACTGGAAGGTGGTCGGCATCTTCAAGTTCATGGACCGCGAGGGTGTGTTTGCGTATGCGCCCTTCGGGTACATCTCCGAACTGAACAACCTGGCAAACCGCGCCTATTCCTTCCGTGTCATCACCGAGAGTCACGACCGCGCCTCCCAGGAAGTGATGGCCGAGCGGCTGGATACCTATTTCCGCGATGCGGGCTTCGACCTGCGCCAGTCCGAAGCGGGGCACGCCTCGCTGGATTCTGCCACCGAAAGCCTCGACATCCTCGTGACCTTCCTGCTCATCATGGCCGTGCTGACGGCCGTGGTCGGCTCGATGGGCCTGACGGGCACGATGGGCATGAACGTGCTCGAGCGCACGCGCGAGATCGGCATCATGCGCGCCATCGGCGCCGACGACCGCGCCGTGATGCGCACGGTCATCGCCGAGGGGGTGGTGATCGGCGTCATCTCGTTCGCGCTGGCCATCGTCCTTTCGATCCCTTTCACCTACATGCTGTCCACTATTGTCAGCCTGGCAGTTTTCCAGACGCCCATCGAAGTGGTTTTCACCTACATGGGCTACGCCATCTGGCTGGCGCTGGTGCTGGCGCTCTCCGCCGTGGCGAGCATCCTGCCCGCCCGCAATGCGGCCAGGCTGACCATCCGCGAAGTGCTGGCCTACGAATAACGATTCAACCCTTTTGCGAAGAGGTACCCATGAAGAAGACCCGCCCGATATTCCTGTCCCTGGCCATCCTGGCCTTCCTCCTCTCGGCCTGTGCGCCGCAGCAGGCGACCGCCACCGCGCCTGAATCCACGCCTGTGCCTGCTTCGGACGTGATCGCCGAGGGACACCTCATCCCCGCGCAGGA
>CALLJA010000221.1 GCA_938008865.1 uncultured Anaerolineales bacterium | reverse complement strand
GGCCTGAGGGAATTGAACTGCGTCCGTTCGTGCGGGAGGAACATTCCCGTGTGGTATTGGATGCGGTCAATGAATCATTTCGCGACCATTGGGGCAGCCATGAGTTATCGTTTGAAGATTGGGAACATCAAAGGTTTTCCAAGTCCAATTTTGACCCGTCTTTGTGGATGATCGCATGGGATGGAGAGGAGATCGCGGGCTTTTCTCTTAACCGCTTTCGCATGGGCATTGGTTGGGTAGGCACGCTGGGTGTCCGCCGTCCCTGGCGCAAAAAGGGCCTTGGGTTAGCCCTGCTTCAACATACCTTTGGCGAGTTCTACAAACGCGGCATGAAGACCATTGGCCTCGGTGTGGATGCGTCCAACCCCACAGGCGCAACCCGTCTCTATCAGGGAGCGGGCATGTATATTGCCAGTGAGTTCATTACCTATGATAAGGAACTGCGCGCTGGCAAAACATTGGAAGAATAAATAGAGGAAGAAATGAACGCAACACTGGAAAGACCGAAAGTTGAATTGCCTAAAGGCTTTACCGCCCGTGGCGCAGCATTGGATGATGTGGATGCCGCCGTAAAATTGTTCAACGTCTGGTCGCAGGCCATCATTCATCAAAACGAATTCGCCGACTCGGCCCCCCTTCGTAACGAATGGGAAACGCCTGATTTCAACCCCGCAACCGACATTTGCCTCGTCTTTTCGCCGGAGGGAATGCTCGTCGGCTACATCGAAGTATGGACAATTGCCAAGCCGCCCGTCCACCCCTGGATGTGGGGGCGTGTCCACCCTGAGTTCGGCGATCTGGGCGTCGGCACATGGCTTCTGCAATGGGCAGAGGAGCGCGCCAGCAAAGTATTGGACATTTTGCCCGCCGACCTCCGCTTTGCCCCCCGCACTGGCGTGTACAACGTTGCTCCAAATTCCAAAAAGCTTTTTGAGGATAGAGGCTTCACCCGCATCCGCAGTTCCTACGAAATGCGGATCGATATGAAAGAAGCGCCTCCGACTCCGCTCTGGGCTGAAGGCATCACCCTGAGAACGGCCAACGCTGAAACAGATGCCCGTGCCATCTACCAGGTGGACAGAGACTCGTTCCGCGACCACTTTGGCTACATCGAAGAACCCTTCGAGGAGGGGTTCAAACGCTTCAGCCATTTCATGTTTGGTGAAGGCTCCGATCCGAGCCTGTGGTTCCTGGCCATGGATGGTGACGAAATTGCAGGAATCTCCCTCTGCCGCCCCAGTTCCTATGACGACCCTGATCTGGGATGGGTGAATATTTTGGGAGTCCGCCGCGAGTGGCGCAAACGCGGCATCGGTCTGGCACTGCTCCAGCACAGCTTTGGCGAATTTTACAGGCGCGGCAAGCGCAAAGTAGGCCTCGGTGTGGATGCGGAGAACCTGACGGGCGCTCTAAAACTGTACGAACGGGCAGGGATGCACGTCCACCTGGCTTTTGACTTATTTGAAAAGACGATTCGCTCAGGACGTGAAATCAGTGTAGAATCTCTCTTATAATAAACAAACGGTGTTATGTACCAAGGAGAGACTTATGAACCTGCGTTGTATCTATTGCCAGACCCCGTTCACCCTCAGCCGCACTGAAATGCTCACTGCGATTGTCAGCA
>CALLJA010000220.1 GCA_938008865.1 uncultured Anaerolineales bacterium | reverse complement strand
GTTGCGCCTGCCGCCTTCAGGTCCTTCAAATTCAACTGGTAGCCCACGCGCCCGTTGTACTCGTTGACCTCGTAGGTGAACAGCAGGTCCACGCGCGGCGGCATGGCCTTTTGCCATTCGCCCAGGTTGAAGCCGATTGCGTCGTGGCTGTAGCCGCGCTCGTCCTCGACCACCAGTTTGAGATGTTTACCGTCCGCGCCGACCGTGCGCGAGGCGCGCACCTTCACATCCCGCGCCACGAAGGCCACCTCGCGGTTGCCGTAGCCCGTCGGTTCGAGGCGGTGGAGCAGGCCGACCAACTCGGGGCGCATCTGGCTGAGGGGCGTCTCGACGTCGGCCGTCAGCGTGGGACGCAGGTCCTGGCCGTCGAGTTTTTGCCTGGCGATGGACGTCAGCCGCGCCACCAGCTCGGGCAGGTTCCCGTTGCGGACGGTGAATCCCGCCGCCGCAGCGTGCCCGCCGTGCCGCACCAGCAGGTCGGCGCACTGGTCGAGCGCGTCGGTGATGTGGAATTCGGGGATCGAGCGGCACGAGCCGCGTGTCTCCTCGGGCCCCTGCGCCGCCACGATGGCGGGCAGGTAATATTTTTCCGTCAGGCGCGAGGCGGCCAGGCCGATCACCCCCGAGTTGAAATTCTCGTCGGCGGCGAAGAGCAGGTAATGCTTCCCATCGGGCTGGGCCAGGGCGATCTCCTCGGCCCGCACCTGCATTTCACGCGTGATGCGCTGGCGCTCGGTGTTCTGCAAATTGAGTTGCTGCGCCAGTTCTCCCGCGCGCTGGACGTCCCGCGTGGTGAGCAGGTCGAACGAGGCCAGCGCTGACTCGAGCCTGCCCGAGGCGTTCAGGCGCGGGCCCAGGTTGAAACCGATATTGCCCGCGTTGACCTTCTTCAGGTCCAGGCCCGCCACGCCTGCCAGCGAGAAGAGTCCCTGGCGCGTGGTCTGGCGCATCTGGTTCAAGCCGCGCCGCACCAGGACGCGGTTCTCGCCCACCAGCGGGGCCAGGTCGGCCACGGTGCCGAGCGCCACCAGGTCGAGGGAACGCTCCAGCAGCGGGCGTCCGCCGTCCGCCGCCCAGCGCCCGTCATCCATCTGGATGCCGCCGCCCATCACCAGCGCCTCGGCCAGTTTGTAGGCGATGCCCACGCCCGCCAGGTCCTTATCGGGGTAGGCGTCGCCATGCTGCTTGGGGTTGATGACCGCCAGCGCGGGCGGCAGGTCGCCCTCGGCGGGATGGTGGTGGTCGCTGATGATCAGGTCCAGGCCGATCTCGCGCGCGTGCCGGGCCTCATCGGGCGAGCGGATGCCGCAATCGACGGTGATGACCAGTCCCACGCCGTCCGCCTTGAGGTGGTCGAGCGCCTCCTTGTTCAGGCCGTAACCCTCGTCGAAGCGGTTGGGGATGTAGCCGCGCACGTCCGCGCCCAGGGTTTGCAGCACCTCCACCAGCAGGGCTGTGGCGGTCACGCCGTCCACGTCGTAGTCGCCGTAGATGGCGATCGGCTCGCGGCGGTCGAGGGCCGACAGGACGCGCTCCACGGCGGCCTGCATGCCCGTCATCTGGAAGGGGTCGGCGTCGAAGTTGGGCTGCGCATCGAGGAAGGCCCGCGCCTCGGCGGGGTCTGCGTAGCCGCGGTTGAACAGGATCTGCCGCAGGATGGGCGGAAAGGGCGCCAGGGCCGAATCCGCTTCGGGGGTGAGCACGGGTGGCACGATCCAGCGTTTGGGTCGGGATAGGCTCATGGCAGGCCCACCAGGTGCAGCAGGGTCTGGGTCCACATGTCGAACCAACTGATCTTGAAGGTGTCTTTGAACATGATGTATAGTCCGATGAAGTTCATGAATACAGAGGCCAGGATCAGGGCGATGGCGATTTTATCCACCTTGCGCATCCCGTCGGCCAGCAGGATCAGCAGGAAGGCCAGCGGGTCCAGCAGGTAGCGGTAGCCGTATTGCACGTAGCCTGGGGTGTGATAGGTCCAGACCACCAGCGTCACCAGCGCCGCCGCCGCCAGCGCCGAGAGGGTCAGCGGGTTGCCCTTCAGCCGCGCACGGAAGACGTACAACAGCGCGGGCGTGGTCAGGAAGACGCTCATGCCGAGCGGGTTGAAGAAGTCGCTGATGCGCTTGAAGCCGCGCGGCGTGTTCAGGTCGGGGCACATCTCGTTGACGCTGGGCAGTGGGTTGTTCGGGATGTTCGGCAGGCCCGCCAGCGAGACGTACAGGTTGCAGGGCATGTAACGCGTATTGAAGCCGCCGTACTTCGCATACAGCGCGGTCAATTCCTTCGAGCCTTGCACGTAGCCATAGCCGAAGTCCAGCGGGTTGCCGAAGCGCAGGAAGTTGTAGCCCAGCATCACGACCAGCGCCAGCCCGAAGGTCCCCGCAAAGGGCAGCGACTTGAGCAGCCAGGCCCGCACAGTTTCCCTACGCAGAAAGTGATAGAGCAGGAAGAAAACCGCCGCGAACAGCAGGGTCGGCCGCGAGAGCGCCGCCAGCCCGAGCCAAAGGCCCGCCAGCCAGGGACGTTTGTCGATCAGCGTCTCACGCACGAACAGCAGCGTGAACAGTACCGCCGTCACCTGCGCGTTGAACCAGACCGAGCCGACGCTGGCGATCCACCAATGTACCGTCCCCGCCGCGAACAGGACCGTCAGCCAGGTGCGCTTCGAGGAGCTTTCGTCTCCGCCCAGTCGCCCCAGCAGGTCGTGGACCAGCGCCGTGTTGGAGGCCGCCACGACCACGCTGAACAATACGTCGCTGACCCCGAACCCGAAGACCGCCACGAAGGGCAGGTAGAGCAGGGCGGGCGCCAGCGCGCCAGGCACGTACAATTTCCCGTCGAAGTGGATCAGGTCGTAGGGTGAACCGTTGTAATTCACCAGGTCGAGGTGGCCGTGCAGGAAGGCATCTGCCAGGTAGACGTATTGCTGCATGCCCGTCTGCTTGAAGAGCATGACCCCCACGCTGGCGCTGTAAAAGAGCAGGCCGAGGAGTAGAACCAACCACGATGAACGTTTCATAGATTGGGCGAAGTATAAACGGGGAGTGGGATGCATGGAAGGGTCGAGGGTATAATTGTCGGCGGAGGGCCCATGACCACACCTGGCGCTGATGAAAAACTGACGACCGTAATGATCTATTCGCACAACTCGCTGGTGCGCGGCGATGTGATCACCAAGCAAAACTTGCGCGTAAGCATTTGGCTGCGCACCCAAGGGGTGCCGAATTACATCCACCTGTTCAAGACCCAGGTGTTGACCTTTGCAGGGGCCACCCCCAGGTCGGCTACCTACGGGGAGATGTTCTTCCCCACGCCGCAGGTGGTGGGGTTTCATATTGCGCCGCCTGCCGCCGACCCCGTGGACTACGACGCGGGCGAAGCGGGCCGCCGCATGGTGGATATTTCCATGATGATCGGCACCTTCACGCTGAAGGCCAAATCGCGCATCTCCAGCCAGACCGATTTTGCCACCAGCATCGACGTGGCCCGCTCGACCTGGATGTCGATCTATGAGGCCGAGATCAGCAATTCCGCCCTGCCGCAGATGGGTGTGATGCGCGTGCCCATGCTGCTGGTACGCCCCGAGCAGGTCAGTTTTGCGCTGTGACCGTTTTCGCCCTGAGCGAAACGGCGACCATTCCCTGCCCTGAAATCGGAGCGCGTTCCCAGGCACCTGCCCTTCGACTGCGCCGCGCAAAAAAACGCGCGGCTCCGCTCAGAGTGTAGAATAGAATCATTATGGAAATCACCCTTACCACCCCATCCTTGTTGTTCCCCGCCATCTCCCTGCTGATGCTGGCCTATACCAACCGTTTCCTGACCCTAGCCACCATCATCCGCGGATTGCATGACCGCTACCAGACCCAGCAGGATGAAAACCTGGTCCGACAGATCGCCAACCTGCGCTATCGCGTGTACCTGATCCGCAACATGCAGATCGCGGGCGTGCTCAGCCTGCTGTTCTGTGTGGTCAGCATGTTTTCGCTTTTCGCGGGCTGGATTATGGTGGGGCAGTGGGTCTTTGGCATTGCCCTGCTTCTGATGATGGTCTCGATGGGCATCTCCCTGCGAGAACTGCAGGTTTCCGTCGGCGCACTGGACCTGTTGCTGAACGAGATGGGCAAAGGCAAATAGCCTTTATCGACTATGCGGCAGTCACCTGCGAGGTGACTGCCCCGTGGAAAAGGGGCCGTGATACACTTTTGCCGATGTCTACCCAGAAAAATTTCCGCACCTCTGAACTGGCCCGCGCGGCGGGAGTGCACCCCAATACGGTGCGACTTTACGAACAATGGGGATTAATTCCTCCCGTCGAGCGGACCCCCTCTGGGTACCGCATCTTCCACCAACCCCACCTCGACTGCCTGAAACTGGCGCGCAAGATCTACTCGGCGCCCTACCCTGGCAGGGGATTCCGCGCAATGGGGACCGAGATTATTCAG